>CAJQQJ010000142.1 GCA_905480445.1 uncultured Alphaproteobacteria bacterium
ATATCCAACCCTAAAAGTTGCAAATAACTGATCCTACTGGAAATCCATCGCTAATTCGGTAATGTCAGACGGGAAAATAGGCCTTATACTGAGGTCTCATATAGATAGAGTGTTTCATGCGTTCAGAAGAAAAGATCTTCATTCAGGCTTTACAAGGCAAGAAAACCAGTCGTCCACCGATTTGGTTAATGCGGCAAGCAGGTCGCTATTTACCAGAGTATAAAGAAGTTAGAAAAGAAGCAGGTTCCTTTTTGGATCTTTGTTTTAATCCAGAGTTAGCAACGGAAGTTACACTTCAACCAATCCGTCGTTACAGTTTTGATGCTTCCATATTGTTTTCAGATATTTTGGTTATTCCTCACGCTTTGGGTCAAAAGCTATGGTTCGCCGAAGGCGAGGGCCCGAAGCTTGAAGCACTGAAAGGTGAAGAGGATTTTGAACATCTAACGGCTGCGAACCTACATGAGATCCTGGGACCGGTCTATCAGACCGTGCGCAACCTTCGACAGTCGCTGCCAAAGGAAACGGCCTTAATTGGCTTTGCAGGTGCTCCTTGGACGGTTGCCTCCTACATGATTGAAGGAGGCGGTACGAAAGATTTCATGAAGCTCAAAAAGTGGGCATTTGGTAAGCCTGCGCTTTTTCAGAGACTGATTGATCTTCTTGTTGACGTGACAGCCGATTATCTTTTGAAACAGGTTGAAGCAGGCGCTGAAGCGCTACAGATTTTTGATTCTTGGGCTGGTGTTATTCCTGCGGCTGAATTGAAACGTTGGTCACTCGATCCGATTGAACGCATAGCGAAAAAAGTAAAAGCGGCCCATCCGTCGATACCGGTGATTGCTTTTCCACGCGGTGTTGGTCTTGGTTATCTTTCTTTTGCTGAGTCTGGAGTGATTGATTGCTTGTCGCTAGATCAAGGTTTGCCTTTGTCATGGATTAAATCAAATCTTCAGAGCAAAAAGGTGGTGCAGGGTAATTTGGACCCTGTTTCTTTGTTGGTTGGCGGCGAGCATTTGGAAACGTCCGTTGGTGCTATTCTAAAAAACCTAGACGGTGGACCTTTTGTGTTTAATCTAGGCCATGGGATCATCCAGTACACTAATCCTGATCATGTTACACTCCTGGTGGAGCTGGTTTGCGGGAGCGATTAATGGACTTTTATCTGATCACAAAAGCTGTTCACATTATTGCTGTTATATCTTGGATGGCAGGAATGCTCTATCTGCCAAGGCTTTTTGTTTATCACGTAAAGTTGGTGGACAATGAGGAAGCTTCTGAAACCTTCAAGATTATGGAACGCAGACTTTTGAAGGCTATAATGACTCCGGCCTTTGGCTTGGCGCTGCTCTCTGGGTTGTTGCTTCTGTTCTATTTCGGAAATGTCGATTGGCAATCTTATTGGCTGTATGGCAAGCTGATTTCGCTGGTTGGATTGGTGGCTATACATTTTTACCTAAGTTCCTGTCAGGTGGCCTTTTCAAGAGACCAGAACCGCCATAGCGAACGTTTCTATCGTCTTTTGAATGAAGTACCGGCAGTGCTGATGATCATTATTGTAGTGATGATTATTGTTAGGCCGTTTTAGACTTCAGAAAGTTGCGCTTGACAGCTCTTTACTTGCAGGTTAGAGGAAGTTTCTAGTTGTTGCGGGTTTCTCCGACCTGGGCACAACTTATTTCTTCCCTGACTCCCTCCTTTTTACACCTCTTTCGAGTGTTACCTTCATAATATGAATTTAAAAGAACTTAAGGCCAAGACGCCTGCTGATTTGCTGCAAATTGCAGAAGAGTTGGAAATCGAAAACGCTAGTTCTATGCGTCGTCAAGAACTGATGTTTGATATCTTAAAGGTCCAGGCCAGTCATGATGTCGCTATTTTTGGTGATGGTGTTTTGGAAGTTCTTCAGGATGGTTTTGGGTTTCTTCGGTCTCCTGAATCGAACTACTTACCAGGTCCGGATGATATTTATATAAGTCCAAGCCAAATTCGGCGTTTTGCGGTTCGTACAGGTGATACGATTGAAGGAGAGATTCGAGCTCCGAAGGAAAACGAACGCTATTTTGCTCTTATCAAAATTACTCAGATCAATTTTGATGAGCCAGAAAAGGCACGCCATAGAGTTAACTTTGATAATTTAACGCCTTTGTATCCGGAAGAACGGTTCAATTTGGAGAACCCAGACCCAACAGTGAAAGACCGGACCGGCAGGGTGATCGATTTGGTGTCACCGCTGGGTAAAGGCCAAAGGGCGCTTCTAACAGCGCCGCCTAGAACCGGTAAGACAATGATGCTTCAAGCGATTGCTAAGTCACTCGCTGAGAACCATCCAGATTGTTATTTGATTGTATTGTTGATTGATGAACGCCCTGAGGAAGTGACAGATATGCAGCGGTCGGTTCGAGGTGAAGTCGTTTCATCTACGTTCGATGAACCTGCAACTCGCCACGTTCAGGTCAGCGAAATGGTGATTGAAAAAGCTAAGCGTCTGGTGGAAAATAAACATGACGTGGTTATTCTTCTCGATTCTATTACGCGTCTTGCTCGTGCTTACAATACCGTTGTTCCATCCTCTGGTAAGGTTTTGACTGGTGGTGTGGACGCTAATGCACTCCAGAGACCTAAGCGTTTCTTTGGGGCAGCTCGTAACATCGAAGAGGGCGGCTCTCTGACAATTATCGGTACGGCGTTGGTAGATACTGGTAGCCGCATGGATGAAGTTATCTTTGAGGAATTTAAGGGTACTGGTAACTCTGAAATCGTTATGGATCGTAAGCTGTCTGATAAGCGTACTTTCCCTGCTATTGATATTGGTAAGTCCGGTACTCGTAAAGAAGAGCTGTTGGTCGATAAGGGTACCCTGTCTAAGATGTGGGTACTTCGCCGTATTCTTATGCCTATGGGAGCTGTAGATTCTATGGAGTTCCTGTTGGACAAGCTTAAGACATCCAAGACAAATCAAGACTTCTTTGATTCAATGAATCAATAGACACTAGGTTATTTGAGTTTATGAAAAGGGGAGCATTGGTTCCCCTTTTTTGTTTCACGTGAAACAATCGTTAGATTTATGAATAGATTATTTCAAACCATCTTTGCACTGTCCACCGTAGCAGGTCGTTCTGCAGTAGCCGTTATTCGACTGTCGGGGCCCGATAGCTTAGCGGTGTTGGCGTCACTGTCTGGTAAGAGCGCGTCGTTCTTTCAACCGAGATCTATGAAGTTAGCTTCAATCTCCGGGCAAGGTGGAAACTTGTTGGACAAAGCTATGCTTGTGCATTTTCCAGCTCCAAACAGTTTCACTGGTGAGGATTGTGCAGAGATTCATTGTCACGGTAGCGCGGCCTCCATCAAAGAGATACTAAGTGATCTTAGCGGTAGAAAATACCTTCGGGCTGCGGAGCCCGGTGAATTTACGAGACGAGCCTTTGACAACGACAAAATGGACTTAACCCAAGTTGAAGGTCTTGGAGATTTGATCAATGCACAGACACAAAGACAGCTGGAGTTTTCACTTCGTCAGGTGAGCGGCGTGGCTTCCAAAAAGGTGTCTGTTTGGCGTGCTGAATTGGTGAAGATTGCCGCCTTTGTTGAAGCCTTTATTGATTTTCCTGATGAGGACCTGCCAGACGATCTTTGGAAACAATCTGCCGAACGATTGACGAGCCTCAAAGAGGAATTTCTTGTCCAGTTGGCTAATGTCGGCAAAGCCAAAAAGATTGAGGAGGGTGTCAGAATTGTTTTGGTTGGCCCGCCAAATGCAGGGAAGTCTTCTCTTTTGAATGCCCTCGCCAGGGAGGATCGAGCAATCGTTTCGGATACTGCGGGCACAACAAGGGACACAGTTTCAGTGACGCTCGAATTGGGGGGGCTGCCTGCGAAACTCACGGATACGGCAGGGCTGAGGGAAAGTGATGACTCAATAGAGCTTCTAGGGGTGGAGCGGAGCTTGTCAGAAATTGATAAATCTGACTTAGTTCTCTTTCTCTATGACCTCACTGATATGGAAACCAGCCAACGCACCTTTAGCGATTACGAGCTACGTGAAAGTGATAAGCTCTGGAAGATCTACAATAAAGGTGACCTTATCGAACAGACAGAGCAATCTCAATTTGTGATTTCCGCTAAGTTTCAGGCTGGCACGAACGAACTTACTAGCGCTCTGGAAGATTGGATAGGATCGGCTTTCGGTATAGATGGGCATGACCAATTCGTGGCAAAAGAACGCCATATTTCCATCATGAGAGAATCGGTTGAACTTATTGATCGTTCGCTATCAATGGAGATACCAGAGCTTTTCGCAGAAAATATCAGAATGTTGTCCCGTAATCTGGGCCGAATTGTTGGGCAGGTTGACGTTGAGGATCTTCTGGATAGTATTTTTGGTGATTTCTGCATCGGAAAGTAATATGGACAGTGAAGTTTCACTTCAATTGTTTCACGTGAAACATCTAAGGCAAGAAATATGAAATTCGATGTAATCATTGTAGGCGGTGGCCATGCGGGTTGTGATGCAGCAGCAGCAAGTGCACGCATGGGTGCAAAAACAGCTTTAGTTACCCACGACCTAACAAAAATTGGTGAGATGTCGTGCAATCCTGCAATAGGAGGCTTAGGAAAAGGTCATCTCGTTCGGGAAATTGATGCCTTAGATGGTCTAATGGCCAAGATTATAGACCAAGCTGGCATTCAATTTCGAATGTTAAACGCTAGCAAGGGACCAGCCGTTCGCGGACCTCGAGCTCAAGCAGACCGTAAGCTCTACCGCAATGCCATGCAGGCCGCTCTGTCAGAGATCGAGAATCTGACATTGATAGCAGGCGCAGTCGATGATTTTTCTTTTGATGAATCCAGTAACCTCGGAGGCGTCATTTTAGAAAGTGGTGACACTATCACCTCTAAGACAGTGGTTCTTACGACAGGCACCTTCCTAAGAGGCTTGATCCACATCGGTGAAAAGCAAATCCCCGCAGGACGTGTAGATGAAGCACCAGCTGTCAAACTCTCCGAACGTATGGAGACCATCGGTTTCGCTATGGGACGGCTTAAAACAGGCACGCCTGCCAGACTAGATGGTCGCACAATCAACTGGGAAATTCTTGAGGCACAACAGGCCGATAATCCACCAGTGCCCTTTTCATTGCTCACGGACGTGATAAGAGTACCTCAAATCGACTGCCATATTACCTATACTAATCCTGAAACTCATAAGATCATCGCTGACAACATCGCGCGAGCACCACTCTATTCAGGTCAAATCGATGGGGTAGGACCACGCTATTGCCCTTCAATCGAAGACAAGGTTGTAAAGTTCGCTGAAAAAGAACGCCATCAAATTTTCTTGGAGCCAGAAGGTCTAGACGATCATACCGTCTATCCCAACGGCATATCAACCTCTCTGCCGGAAGATGTCCAGGAAGCAATGGTGGCTTCTATTGTAGGACTGGAAGAAGCTAAAATTATTCGACCAGGCTATGCAATAGAGTATGATTTCATCGATCCGCGTGAACTTTTGCCGACTTTGGAAACGAAACGCCTGCCAAATCTGTTTCTTGCGGGACAAATAAACGGCACAACTGGCTATGAAGAAGCGGCAGGTCAGGGACTTATCGCGGGAGTAAACGCAGCGCTTAAGGCTTCAGGATCTCAACATGATTTTGTCCTCGATCGAGCAGATGCTTACATTGGCGTCATGATAGATGACTTAATTACGCGTGGTGCCAATGAACCTTACCGAATGTTCACAAGCAGAGCTGAATATCGGTTGAGATTGCGAGCCGATAACGCTGATCTTCGATTGACTGATCTAGGGATTGCAGTTGGTTGCGTAGGGCCGGAAAGACAAGCTTTTCATCATGAAAAGACCTCTGCGCTTGAAAATGCCAAAACAAAGATGGCGGAATTGAACTTCTCTCCCAATCACTGGACAAAGGAAGGTTTTAAAGTCAATCAAGACGGTCAAAAGCGTACAGCTGCAGATCTTTTGGCTTTTCCGAACGTAACTTTCAGCGATCTAAGTATAAAGTTCCCCGACCTAACAGAATTCAGAGCAGATGTTATTGAACAATTAGAAATCGATGCTCTCTATTCCGGTTATTTAGGACGACAGGAGGCAGACATCCAGGCCTTACGACGTGATGAAGCGTTGAAACTCCCAATCGAGATGGATTACTCCCAGATAGGATCACTTTCGAACGAGATTGTTGAAAAGCTAACGATGGCTAAACCTGTTACTCTAGGGGCGGCCTCTCGTATTCCTGGTATGACTCCTGCGGCAGTGATGGCTCTTTTGCGCTACGTTAAACGAGAAAGTGGATCCACCGCCACTTATGCGGCCTAACAAACATGGCCGCCCAAGAGCTTATGGATCTCGCTGACCGTTTCAACCTCACGACCGACGCACAAGATCGATTGACTACCTATCATGATCTGCTCGCAAAGTGGCAAAAGACAGTCAATTTGGTTGGCCCCAGAACCTTGGAGCATTTTTGGAGCCGCCACATGCTGGACTCACTCCAGCTTTTAGAACTTGTCCGCAAACACACTGTAGAAAAACCAGGTGCTACAGTCGCTGATCTTGGTACCGGGGCAGGAATACCTGGGATCTTGTTGGCTTTATCCGGCATTGAAAACATGACCTTGGTCGAATCTGATATTCGAAAGGCTGCCTTTTTAAGGGAAGTTTCAAGGGTTACAGAAACGAAAGTAACTATTAAAAACAATAGGATAGAAAAGATCGCGGATCAAAAATTTGACCTGATATTGGCACGTGCTTTGGCACCGCTATCGAAACTTTTCGAATTGTCCTTTCCCATTTCACACGTAAACACCAACTTCATCTTCCCCAAAGGATTAAAGGTTGATGAAGAGTTAAACGAATCCAAAACAGACTGGCAATTTTCTTGTCTTAGCCATAAAAGCCTAAGCGATGAGACCGGATCGATTCTTGAAATCTCAGACCTACAACCCAAAACAAGGTAAACAGCTAAATGGCTCGAATAATTGCCCTCGCAAATCAAAAAGGTGGGGTCGGCAAAACAACGACGGCTGTTAATCTGGCAACAGGCTTAGCGGCCTGCGGGAAGAAAGTCCTGATTGTTGACGGCGATCCTCAGGGAAACGCAACGACTGGCTTTGGTTTTGAACAAGATGAGCGGACCCAAAACCTTTACAAAGTATTGCTTGGTGAAGCTGACCTTAAGGAAACCATCCAATCGACACAGATTGAAGGACTTGATCTGGTAGCCGCTGATGTAAATCTAGCAGCGGCGGAAATTGAGCTGATAGACTTCGAGAAACGTGAGTTTAGGCTTAAAACAGCTATAGATACCGTTTCAGACAGCTATGACTATGTTTTGATCGACTGCCCACCCGCACTTGGATTGTTGACCATCAACGCTCTTATTGCCGCGCAGTCCGTTCTAATACCGCTACAAGCCGAATTCTATGCTTTGGAAGGACTGACGCATCTCTTGAAGACGATAGAGCGTATTAAGCAGGCTTTTCATCCCAAGTTGGAGATCTTTGGCGTTGTTCTGACGATGGTTGACCGCCGAAACAATCTTTGTGTAATGGTTGAGGATGATGTTCGTGCCTATTTAGGCGACAAAGTCTTTAAAACTGTCATTCCACGAAACGTTCGTATTTCGGAAGCGCCTAGTTTTGGCCAGCCCGTGATCCTCTATGATATGAAATCCTCTGGCGCGAAAGCCTATATCCAACTCGCTGCCGAAATGTTGAAACGCTAGGAAACTAAGATGGCTAAAGCGCCAAAGAAAAAAGCACTGGGAAAAGGACTTGCAGCTCTCTTAGGTGAAGAGGGGGTTTCAGCCACGATCTCCGCATCAGAAGCGCCTGTGTCGACTGAAGGGCCACAATCCATCGCGATTGAGCTGATTAAGGCCGGCAAGTTTCAGCCGCGACGTGAATTTGACCAAGACGCTTTGCAAGATTTAGCTGAATCAATCAAGGCTAACGGTATTATCCAACCCATTTTGGTGCGCAAAGTCGAAGAAACGGAGGGACTGTTTGAGATCGTTGCTGGCGAGCGCCGCAGGCGAGCAGCTCAGTTGGCTCAATTACATGAAGTACCAGTCCTGGTTCGTGAACTGGATGATCAGCGTACACTAGAAATCGCAATTGTTGAGAATATTCAGCGCGAGGATCTAAATCCTTTAGAAGAAGCAGAAGGCTACCTACGGCTGGCAGAGGCTTTCTCTTACACTCAAGAAAAAATCTCTGAGATTTCCGGTAAAAGCAGACCACACATCGCCAATATGATGCGCTTGGTACAGCTGCCTAAGGCAGTAAAGGAAATGCTACAAGATGGCCGATTAAGTGCTGGGCATGCTCGCGCGCTCTTGCCCGCTGCAAATCCAGAGAAGCTTGCCCAGGCAGTTTTAAATCTATCGCTTAATGTTCGACAGACAGAAGTCTTGGTAAAAAAGGAGGGATCGCCCTCAACGGCAAAACAAACAGAAACTGCCGGAAAGGACAAAAAAGATCCTAATATCAAGCAGTTTGAAAAGAATCTAGAAGGACTTCTTGGTCTAAAGGTCGAAGTGTTATCTAAAGGCGCGAAAGGTGTTGTTTCATTTCATTATCAAAACCTCGATCAGCTTGAAAACATTGTCGAAAAACTGAAGAAATAACTTCCGAGGATTAACGGCGGCGCAACGGCGACATTGCCGCTACTGTTAACAAGGCCCGATGGCACTGTGCTGTTTCAACACCCAAATTTGTGCGGCTTTTTTTCGTCGCTGCCGTCAATTTCTCAATTATTTGAAGCAGTTGGCTCAATGACCAGCTTCTTGCTTGTTGTTTGAAGCGATCGCCAACTTTCCAAAACAGTGGTCCGCCCGTGACCAGAATGGCTTTCTCCACTGGTGTTCCATTGTCGACTAAAACTTTGACAGCATGAATTCTTAACGCTTGCTTTGACAATTGCTGAATAATTATCGAAGGTTGAGCAGCGTTTTCAATTGCGAGCTGGTAGAGCTTCTCGACATCTGCCATCTTTCCGTCGAACACCGCATAAAGAAGATCGTCCAGGAAAAAACCAGATTCGCTTGCACTCGACGCTTGGACATCATCCAATTCCACTGTTGCTTTCTCGCCCACAAATATCAGGATCTTCGTGAGTTCTTGTCTGGTGACACCGCGATCAACACCCAAGTGTTGGCTTAAGAAGTAGACCGCGTCTGGAGAAATCATCTTGTTGTGTTCTTGAAAGAACTCTCGCACGAAATTCGGTAATGACCTCTGATCATCGGCGTAGGCAGGAACCGACGCCACTGCGGAATGTTTCTCACAGACTTTCCGTAGTTGAGACTTGGCTGTCAAATTGCCAGCCAACAAAACTAACGGCGCTGTCAGCTTGTCGGACTCCTCCAGCAATGACTGCACCAACGCCTTATCACTGTCTGTGACTTCTTCAACAGTGATCAGACGTTCTTCAGCAAAGAGAGAAAACCCGAGGACTTCGTCGTAGAGCAAACTGAGATCTGATCTGACTTCCTCAATCGCCAGCTTAGACACCGAGAGATCGTTGCCAGCACGTTGTTTATAAGCCTTTGTCACGAAGCTCAAATGATCCCGAACCATGCCTTTGTCGCTGCCGAACAGCAAAAAGACTTTGATCGATTTGTCAGGGTTTCGACAAAAAGCCTCGGCTTTGTTGGCTGTAACCTTCACCAGGCTCTCAGATCAATTTGTTGTAGCGAAATAAGTGCTAAGGCTATTGTAGATATCTTCACTAAGACTCGCTAATGCCCGCTCCGTTGCGTCTTTTTCGCTGTACCGATTGGTGTAGGGTGTGACAAACTTATTGAAGGACGTCACAGCTTCTGCTGTTCCCTTGTAAACTTCTACACTGTCGGTGTGACGTGTGAGAACGTAATTGGCGCTTGCCACTATAGTTGCATAAGTCGCGCTTTGATCACTGGTAAAACCAGTCGTCCGAGTGACAATATTCAGACCAACAGTTAGTCCATAAAGAGGATTTGGTGCCAGTCCTTCTGGATTGAGCTTGTCGCGAAGATGGTTGTGCAGGATCTGGCCATTGCGTTCTGCAATGATAGAAACCCTCGTTGATCCAAGAGAACTATCAACAGAGGTCGCACTGTCATGCAGCGGTTGAAACCCACACCCAGAGGTCAGCCCATATCCAATCAAAAGGGCCAAAACCAGTCCGATTTTAGAAACGAAAACTCTGAGCAAGTTAAACGACGACATTGACAATCCGATTTGGAACAATAATCACTTTACGCAGAGGCTTGCCATCAACAAACTTCTGAACGGACTCTAGCGCCAAGGCCTCTTCTTGGACAAGCTTTTCCTCACTATCGCGGGCTATTTCAATCGTTCCGCGCACCTTTCCGTTCACTTGAACAGCTATAGTTACTGAATCATCGACTAACAACGCCGGATCAGCGACAGGCCAAGCAACTTGTGTCAATGACTTGCTGTTTCCGAGTATTTGCCAAATCTCTTCAGAAAGGTGCGGCATCATCGGGCTGATCAGCTGTGCCAAAGTTGAGAAAGTTTCTTTCAATGTCGAAGCACTGATCTGCTCTTTTTCTTTGAGAGCCTTCGTGATATCGTTTGCCAGTTCGTGGATACGCGCAACTGCACGGTTGAACTGAAAAGATTCGATATCTTTAGACACAGAATCAACAGACTTATGTAGACTTGACCGCAAAGCTTTCCCCGCTTCGCCGTCTGACTCAACGCCGTCATTCACCGCATCAAGATTTTCTTGAACCAAACGCCACAAACGCTGGGTAAAGCGCCAGGCTCCCTCGATACCTGATTCCGTCCATTCCATGTCGCGTTCTGGCGGGCTGTCGGAAAGCATAAACCAACGTGCTGTATCAGCGCCATAGACGTCGATGATCACCGCAGGATCAATAACGTTGCGCTTTGACTTACTCATCTTGATTACGCGGCCAGTCTCGATTGGATCGTTGTTCTTGATGGTTTGAAAGGAGCCGTCGTCCAGCTTCTCGATCTCATCAGGAGAAACCCATTTACCAGCTGGATCCTTATAGGTCTCATGGCAAACCATACCCTGAGTGAAAAGCCCATCAAAAGGTTCCCTAACATCAGAATAGCCGATTTCTTTCATCGCGCGAGTGAAGAAACGTGCGTACAAGAGGTGCAAAACCGCATGCTCTACGCCGCCGACGTACTGATCCACTGACATCCAGTAATCTAGTTCGTCACGTTCAACCGGTTCGCCGCTTTGGGGCGAACAAAACCGCGCAAAATACCAAGACGAATCGACGAAGGTGTCCAAAGTATCTGTCTCACGTCTGGCCGTCTTGCCACAGCCTGGGCAATCGACCTTAGACCAAGTCGGATGATGATCGAGTGGATTACCCGGTTTGTCGAACTCTACGTCTTCTGGCAACTGAACCGGCAGATCCTCTTCCGGAACTGGAACAGCACCGCAGTCGTCACAGTGAATGATCGGGATTGGACAACCCCAATAGCGTTGCCTCGACGCGCCCCAATCACGAAGACGGAATACAGTCGCTCCTTCGCCTATCGACGCCTTTTCCAAACGTTCAATAACGGCCTTCTTGGCATCTTCAATTGCCAGCCCGTTTAGGAAGGCGGAATTGATGATCTTTCCCGGTCCCGTGTAGGCCTCGTCCTCAATAATAAAGCCGTCTTCACCCTTGGGACTAACAACTGCCGTTACAGGAAGGCCGTACTTGCGTGCAAAGTCTAGATCTCGTTGGTCGTGGCCAGGGCAGCCAAAAATCGCCCCTGTTCCATAGTCCATCAAAACGAAATTCGCGACATAGAGCGGTAGGGTTTCACCTTCGATCAAAGGGTGCTTGATTTTCAGGCCAGTATTAAAGCCCTTCTTCTCAAGTGTTTCGATGACGGCTTCACTCGTGCCACTTCGTTGACACTCTTGAACAAACTCCAACAAACCTGGATTGTTTTGTGACAGCTTTTCAGCAATTGGGTGCTCAGGAGAAACAGCACAAAAGGATGCACCAAAAAGAGTGTCTGGGCGTGTGGTGAATACCTTTAGCTTATCGGACTGTCCTTCAATTTCAAAGTCAACATAAGCACCAGATGATTTTCCAATCCAGTTCTCCTGCATCAACCTTACTTTGGAAGGCCAACGTTCTAACCCACCAATGGCTTCCAACAGATCATCAGCATAAGAAGTAATCTTGAAGAACCATTGCGATAGTCTACGCTTTTCAACCAAAGCGCCGGATCGCCAACCGCGCCCGTTTTCAACTTGTTCGTTGGCCAAAACCGTGTTTTCAACTGGATCCCAGTTAACCCAAGATTCCTTGCGGTAAACCAGGCCCTTTTCAAGCATCTTGTTGAACATAGCTTGTTGATGGCGATAGTAGCTAGGGTCGCAGGTTGCAAACTCACGTGACCAATCCAGTGATAGACCCATGGATTTCAGCTGATCGCGCATTGAAGCAATGTTTTGATACGTCCACGTTGCTGGATGGACTTTTCTTTCAAATGCTGCGTTTTCCGCTGGCAAACCAAAGGCATCCCAACCCATGGGATGCAAAACGTTGAACCCTTTGGCGCGTTTGTATCGTGCGACCACATCACCGAGTGTGTAGTTGCGCACATGGCCCATATGAATGTTGCCGCTTGGATAAGGAAACATCTCAAGCACATAGTACTTAGGGCGATTGGCGTCCTTCACGGCTTCGAAAGATTTATTCTCTTCCCAAAAACCTTGCCATTTTTGTTCCGTCACTTTGGCGTTATAGCGATCCATAACTCTTCTTTTTCCAATCTAACCGGCCAAGCAACAGCTAATCTCTGTTGCGCGCCAAGACAAATTTCTGATTTCTTTAAGATTCTGTTTGTTGGTTGGCAGCTATTCTGGAGCGCCGCGCTGCCTTGAGAATAACGTTTTCAACTTTGGTGGCCGTGGACGGATTACCTGGTCGAATAGACCAAACTCCAGCTTCATCCTTTTCTCTGATAAAGACAGATACTCTGAGGTTTTCGGTCCTTAACTGTGGCCCAAGGATGAACACCGAAGTTCGTACCTGCTCGTTCTGTCCACCGGCGGGAGTGTACCATTCGGTTTCAATAATGCCAGAATAGGGATCAACTGTTTTCAACGGCAGCCGCGAAAGTGTCGTCACAGACGAACGCCACAAATGTTGGTTTACTGTGAGATTTGAACTCGTGTCGAAATCATCATCACCGCCACCGAAAAAGCGTGCGACCGACAGCTGATTCTTATTCTTCCGCTTACCAATAATGACGATGCCTTCACCGTCATCATTAGTATCAGATGTCAGAACCCTGCTTTTACGGCCACCGTCCTCGTCTTGGTCGCCACCACAAGCAGCAAGCCCAATCGAAAGAGTGAGTACAAGAAACAATCGCACAAATATCGGCATAATTTTACCTGCGTTTTTCATCATTCTGGCTATGTAAAACCAAAATCAGCCAAGAATATGGTGCTGCTTATAAAATCTCTCACGCTAAACCGCCAGAAGAGATTGCATTTTACATTGATGAATTAGTTAATGATGTGAGCGGATTGTCTATCCTGGAACTATGCACTAAAGAAACAACCACAATAACAGAGTTGGAAAAACGATGTTCTCTGTCCAGGCTTGGAACGAAACAATAGACAAAATGGCTGAAGCTGCCCGTAAATCTGGCCGTGTATCGGAAGATGTTAAGCTGATAGCGGTTAGTAAAACCAAGCCGGTGGAAGAAGTGCAAGCGGCTTTGTCAGCGGGTCAGTTGATATTTGGTGAGAACAGAGTGCAGGAAGCACTCCAAAAGTTCCCACAACTAAGACCTGAGAACTCTAATCTCGAGCTACATTTGATAGGACCATTGCAAACCAATAAGGTGAAGGAAGTTGTTCGAGACTTCGATGTGATCCAGACAATTGATCGTGCGAAGCTAGTTGATGCGGTATCCAAGGAAATGGCCAAGCAAGACCGCCAGCTCTCATGCTTTATTCAAGTCAACACCGGCAGCGAACCACAGAAAGCTGGTGTAGAGTTAAATGAACTTACACAACTCTCAGACTATTGCGCCGAAAGAAACCTGACTGTCGAAGGCTTGATGTGCATCCCGCCAGTCGAAGATCATCCAGGGCCTCATTTCACGCTTTTGCATAAATGGGCCGAACGCCTCAATCTCAAATCCTTGTCTATGGGAATGAGTTCGGATTTTGAAATCGCTGTTGAATTAGGCGCAACACACGTGAGGGTAGGCAGCGCATTGTTTGGTGGTCGCCCACCGCTCACGTAGTGTACTTACAGTTTATGGCCCATTTTCTCGATCTTAGTATCAAGGTAAGCTTTGTTGTGACTCGTAGCGGCAATTTTTAATGGCACCAATTTCTCAACCTTGAAGCCAGCGCCTTCCAGGCTTTCCTTTTTGTAAGGATTGTTGGAAATCAGCTTGAGTTCAGTGACGCCTAAAGACTCTAAAATTGCCTGCGCAACAGCAAAATCTCGCTCATCAGGATGAAAGCCCAAGACAGCATTGGCTTGCACTGTATCCAAGCCTTTATCCTGTAGAGCGTAAGCCCGTACTTTGTTGGCCAGACCGATACCGCGGCCTTCTTGGTGCAAATAAAGAATGAGACCAAATCCGGCTTCGACACAAAGATCGATAGCGCCGTGAAGTTGGGATCCACAATCACAGCGTAGGCTTGCCAGCAGGTCGCCTGTGAAACACTCCGAATGCATTCTGACTAAGGGGCTGTTTTGATCCGCCTTCGGGCTACCGATGCGCAGCACAAAGTGTTCTTGAGCTGAAGACCTGGAGCCATAGGCAAGAATTTCGGCCTGTTCAGTCGCTGCTATAGGTAACTTCGCACTGGAAACCAAGTTAATGGAAGATGGCAGGATAGAAAGATATTCTTTAAGCAACCCCTCAGAAACCATGGGTAAATGCGGTGGTCTCTCTTCCTTGCTATTTAACGGACGAACCAAAGCAACAGGTAGGGCATAAGACCATTTCAGCAATCGTAACATCGGCATCAATTTGTCCGACAACGGTTCAGCCGTTATACTGTTCAAGGACTGGCTTTCATCTCTGCTCAAAAGCTCTGCGGTTTGATGTACGTTGTCAAAAGCCGTTATACCAACAGCGGACTCATAAGATTTAGAAAAATCACGTTTGCCTTCTTTCAAAAATCGATAACGGTTCTCTGGTAGTGCAAAAAAACAAGAACCACCTGAAAAGACTTGCGAGTTTTGATCCAAAAATTCAGCAGCACAAAAAAGGAAAGAATCACCGCATTGGGTTTCGAAAAACACCAATCCCCCCCGCCTGATTTGAGCAATGGCTCGATCGACTTGGTAAATGGCTTCCTGATTGTTCGTGTTCATAGCGGCTGAGGCTTCTGTCGATTTGCTGGGGGATGTGAGATCCCAATTAATCACGGCGGACGTTTGAGATAAAGCCAAAGCCCTGTCAAGCGTCATTTTGTAACCAATGTGGCGGACTTCCGTACACAAACAGGTTCACGACCGCTCACAAAAGTGATCAAAGTAAGTGAACAACGAGCCTCACTATTCACATCGCTGGTATGATTACCTATATTAGCTCTATTGTAGAGTTTTATTGTTCTAAAGGGGGCATTTGAGTGAGCGATACGGCCGGGACACGCAGAATTTTATTGGTAGACGATGACGAAAGTCTTCGTGAAACACTATCTGAACAGCTAGTGCTGCACGAAGACTATCTAATAATCGAAAAAGACAATGGCACAGAAGCGATTGCTGTCGCCAAAAATGAAAATTTTGATATTGTTTTGTTAGATGTAGGTTTGCCTGACATGGACGGGCGTGATGCCTGTCGTTTGATGCGCAAAAATGGGCTCAAAGCGCCAATCATCATGCTGACTGGCGCAGATAGCGATGCAGATACAATTCTTGGTCTTGATGCCGGTGCAAACGACTATATTGCAAAGCCTTTTCGCTTGAACGTTTTGCTTGCGCGCATTCGTGCACAACTGCGCCAGCATGAGCAAAGCGATGATGCCATCTTTACTGTTGGGCCTTATTCTTTTCAGCCAAGCGCTAAGATCCTTCAAGACGGCGAAACGAATAAGAAGATTCGCCTGACAGAAAAAGAAACGGCAATTCTCAAATATCTTTATCGTCGAGGGTCGCTGGTCGTTAGCCGGGAAACTTTGTTGAATGAAGTTTGGGGTTACAACGCTGGTGTTAATACACACACTTTGGAAACCCATATCTACCGACTAAGGCAGAAGATCGAGCGTGATCCTTCGAACGCAGCGATTTTGGTGACTGAAGCAGGCGGCTACCGTTTAGCTTCTTGAATAAAGCCTTCTGTAAAGAAGCAACACGAAGATAAGAGGAATGGCCGTCACCACGGCGGCCACTCCCATCACCAAATTCCAAGATACATTTTGTCTGATAGCCAATCCAATTAAGACTGGGCCCAGGAAAACGCCGATATATCGCCCGGTCATCATGTAGGAAAAAGCCCTCGGATATTTTGCGCTTTCGACGATGGCCTTAGGGCAGCCAAACAAAGATGCTGGGACCATACCAGCGCCGATACCATAGGTAATCAAGGCCACGATTTGTAGAGCCTGTGCTCCAAATAGCCCGAGTATCCAAGAAACAGCTTGGATCACTAGACCTAAAGTGAGCAAAGTAAGCGTGATCTTCCCTGATGTTTGCGCCAGTCCGACGGGCACGTTGACCAAAATAATTACGACAACCGGCAACATGAACACCCAGACAGCACCTACAGGGTCAAATCCGAGATTGTCGGTCATATAGGTAGTGAACCAGGTCATGTATGCGTTGAACTGAATTGACCACAGCAAGAAAATCAATGATGCAAAGAGCAGACTTACTTTTTCACCTTGAGTAAGAACGAAAGCTTCTTTGTTCCGTTTTGTTGCACTTTTCGATTTGTCGAAGTTCAAAACTAGAGTCCAACAAAACAACAAGGTGCCGGCTGCGATGCCAAAGTACCAAAGGGCCGCCCAGCCGAAATCGTCGGCAAACCAGTAATAGGTCATGGAGGAAATCAAGATACCACTTGGCATCCAAGTGGACGATATTCCAACACCCAAGGGGCGAAACTTTTCGCTGGCCGCTTGACCAACAATAACCGGTCCTCCTATCGCAAAGACTGCAAAGGTGAAGGCCTCTAATGTTCTAGTCATCAGCATAAGCCAACCGGACGGACTTACAAAGAGTGCGGCGGTTTGAGCAGCGACAGAGAAAATTAGCACCAAAAGGATAAGCTGCTTCACTTTATCACCGGAAAGCCAGCGTCCAATAGAGGGCGAAAGGAAAAATCCAATAATGGCGTAAACAGACATGAAAGCACCAGCTACCGCCGGGTCGTAGCGATAAAGCTGAAACATTTCTGGCAGCGCTGGCGTTAGCTTGAACTGAATAAAGGCGGCGTAGACTGCAATAAAAAAACCAAAAAGAAACAAGTTCCAATTGGTTCTTTCCTCACCTGTCACTGGAATTTAACTCCAAAAGCGCCAAAGTTTTCTAGAGAGACGGGATCAATTTCCACCTGAAACTCTCTTGTCTGATCAAAACAGACGGTCGCGAGGCCCTCAAAATCAGTGAGGCCGGATTCAAATGATACTTTCTTCTTATTGCGACCAATGAGCGTCAGAGACAAGGTGCCTTTGCCTTTTTCTCTCTGAGACTTACTGCCAAAAAACCGGAGTTTCATTTGCGCGATTTCAGACCATTGCAATGTGGACTGTTGTTTTCCGCGGTTAAATGAACTGACGGATTGCTCATCTACTTTTATCTCAATCCAATAGCGCCGCAGGGTATTAAGGGTGAAAAACAAAGCCAGCAAAGTAATGGAAACAAAGAGAATGAAGATAAAGCCTGTTTCTTTTGCCGCTAATGTGAAGATTGAACCAGCCACAAGGCCAGCTACTCCTAGGGCAAGGTCACCATGCAAACCTGAACGGAGATAGCGATAAGATTTCAATGTAGCATTCACTTCTAAAGGTCAATTTCTGTCATGATCGGCACGTGGTCGCTGGGTCGCTCCCAGAGCCTCGTTGGCTTGATAACTTCGGAATTTGTGACTTTATCTTTCAAAGCAGGGGTTGCCCAGCTGTGATCCAATCTCCAACCATAATCTTTTTCAACTGCTAACTTATATCGATATCCCCACCAGCTGTAGAGAAACTGATCGGCTGGCACATATTCCCGCGGTAAATCTGTCCAGTCCAGCGATGCTTTTGCGGCCTCTAAGTGCTCCACTTCGATTGGGCTGTGTCCCACTGATTTGACGAGACGTTTATGATTCCAAACATCCGTCTCAAGGGGTGCAACGTTAAAATCACCACCGGCCAAAATCATTTGATCCTGGCTCCGTTCTTCAGCGAACCAGTCTGTCATATCTTTCCAAAAACGCAGTTTGTGGTCAAACTTCACATTTAACTCTGGGTCGGGTTTGTCGCCGCCCGCTGGGATGTAAATGGAATGCACTTCCAAACCATTAGCGAGATTGACGGCCACGTGACGTGCGTCACCTTCTCCACCCCAAGGGCAAGAGAATTGGTCTTGAAACGGTATTTTTGAAAGGATTGCTACACCGTGATAGGCTTTTTGCCCAGCAATGGCTTGATGTTCGTACCCAAGAGCTCGGAAAGGGTCCCCAGGAAAATCTTCGGTTTGGATTTTGATTTCTTGGAGGCAAATTAAGTCAGGCTGATACTCACTCAAAAACCTGCAAAGATTTTCAGTTCGAGGGCGAATGCCGTTAATATTCCATGTGACAACTTTGAGAGCCATGTCTTTTTCCCTAGTGAACTGATTAAAGTCCTAAACTAGCGATTTTTGGCAGACAAACCATAAAAAAAGAGCGCTCATCTGTTGAGGGAGAGCGCTCTTAATACTCCAGCACCGGTAGCGGGGGGACACGGCGCTGTAGACTAGGAAAGAACCTAGCCCCTTTCATATAGGCATAGTTAAATTCGGCACCAGAAACGTTCAGTCAAATTGGCGTGAATTTTTTCTTCGCTAACGTGAGGCCTGGTAGTTCGCTTGCACAGCTTTATCAAAAGCGGCAAAAATAGCGGAAGAAACAGCGTTATCTTTCGCCCTATATTCAGGGTGCCATTGGATGCCCAAAAGGAAGCCTTTTGATCCAGGCAGCGAGATTGCTTCGACCGTTCCGTCATCTGCCATCGCCTCGACCTGAAGACCAGAACCCAGTCGGTCCACGGCCTGCCAATGCAGTGAGTTCACGTTGATCTGGTTTTTGCCCGGCAAGATCGAAGCAAGCAGTCCATCCTGAGTGAGCGAAACTGTGTGTTTGGGTCCGTATTGAACTTCAAGATCTGGGTCTTCGGGGCGTCTGTGGTCCATCCGGCCCTCTATTTCGTGCACTCTTGCATGCAGGGTGCCTGAGCAAACGACGTTCAATTCTTGGAACCCACGACAAATAGCCAATGTCGGTATGCCGCGTTCAATCGCTTGCTTCAGCAGCGGCAAAGTCATGGCATCGCGCACTTGGTCGTAGGGCTCAGCCTCAATGCTTTCCCCAATACCATAACGGGGTGGGTAAACGTTGGATGGGCTGCCAGTGAACAACAAGCCATCTACCCGATCCAGCAGAGCCTCACAATCCATTGCGTCCATCATAGAAGGGATCGCGAGAGGAAGTGCGGACGTACATTCTGCAATAGAGCGATGATATTTCTCACCAACATGGTGATAGTTTTGGCCGTCCAAAACTTTCACACAAGAGGTGACACCAACAATCGGTTTGGTCATAGCAGTTTCTTAGTCCCTTACGTTTTGGGACTTATAGCCTTCTGGCCGCGCAAAAAGATAGCCATCAAGAGGCAAACCATACGACATCTGCTGCAAGCGAACCGTTGTCATTTGCCCTTGAGCATCCACGACTTGCCAAGCGTGCAGTTCTTTGGTGTGGCTATCAAAAATCATTGTCAGCGTACCATCACCTGGGTCTCTGCGATTGCGTACGGTTACTAGAATTGAGTTGCCGCTAAACTGAACGTCTTGGGTTTTAACCGACTCATTTAGGGAAATACGATCTGCTAAGATAAAGCTCAGCGGTGTTTTTGACAGACGTTTGTAATAAACAGATTGCAGGTCCTTATCGACTTGAGCAACATACTTGCCGTCTGACACAATCATAAGCGGGCTGGGTGGATCATATTCAAAACGAATTCGACCGGGCCGTGAGATGTAGATGTTACCGTGTGCAATACCGCCGTTGGCAGCAATCTGCATGAAACGGCCCTGAGCTGTTGAGAGCGTATTAATAACTTGCTCAATCTGCCAGACAGTGTGTTTTTGATCTTGCGTCAATGCTTGGGCGTTGACTGCCACCAAGCAGGAAAGACCCAAGGCACAAGTGGTTATAGCCTTAAAAAGAGACCGGACCTTATTCATGAAGATTTCCTTATTTACTTCAAATCACTTTAGATTTCTTCGCCTTCGTTTCCAACCAATATCTTACGGCGACCAACGCGGTCCGCTGCAGAGATCAAGCCTTCTGATTCCATCCGCTCGATAAGACGGGCTGCGCGGTTGTAGCCAATCTGTAGATAACGCTGAACGAAAGACGTCGAAGCTTTCTTTTCTCTCAAAACCAATGCCACAGCTTGATCGTAAAGATCGTCGCCACTTGGCTCTGCATTTGGCATACCAGGAATTGTTGGTGCATCAGCTTCCAATTCGGCTTCGTCTGTTAGGCCTTCGATGTAGCTTGGCTCGCCGTATTCCTTCAAATGAGTGACGATCGTCTCTACTTCATCGTCACTGACAAAGGGACCATGAACACGTTTTATCCGACTGCCGCTTGGCATGTAGAGCATATCACCTTGTCCTAACAACTGCTCGGCACCCATTTCACCAAGAATTGTTCGACTATCAATTTTCGACGTGACATGGAAAGAGATCCTGCTCGGAAAGTTAGCTTTAATCGTACCTGTGATGACATCCACTGATGGCCTTTGTGTGGCCATAATGAGATGAATTCCCGCGGCACGCGCCATCTGCGCCAACCTTTGCAACGTGGCTTCGATTTCCTTGCCAGCAACCAACATGAGATCGGCCATTTCATCAATGACGATAACGATGAACGGTAATGGCGATAGGTCCATTTCCTGTTCTTCGTAGACGGGATGACCAGTTTCGACATCAAAACCCGTTTGAACTTTCCTTGTAAGAACCTCACCGTTCTTACGCGCTAGCTCTAGCCGCTTGTTGAAACCATCAATATTTCTAACACCAATTGATGACATGGCTTTGTACCGCGTTTCCATTTCACGGACGGCCCACTTCAGGGCCACGATGGCTTTACCGGGTTCGATTACCACAGGTGACAGCAAATGTGGAATGCCGTCATAGACGGAGAGTTCCAGCATTTTCGGGTCAATCATGATGAATTTACATTCATCAGGTCCTAGGTGGTAAAGCAGAGACAAGATCATCGTGTTCACAGCAACTGATTTACCAGAACCCGTTGTACCAGCGATCAACAAGTGGGGCATTTTTGCCAGATCAACAGCGACATGCTTTCCACTGATGTCTTTACCCAGTGCCAATGGCAGTTTCAAATTACCTTTCTTGCAAACGTCGGAACTGAGGACTTCTCTCAAATAAACCGTTTCTCTCATCTCATTAGGCAGCTCAATACCGATAGCGTTGCGTCCCGGAACGACGGCAATACGAGCGGATAGGGCTGACATAGAACGTGCAATATCGTCTGCTAGTCCTACAACGCGCGCCGTTTTTGTGCCTGGCGCCGGTTGCAGTTCATAAAGGGTGACGACAGGCCCTGGCCATACGTTGACGATATCACCCTTGACGCCGAAGTCCTGAAGAACAGATTCCAGCAGTTCAGCATTCTCTCGCATCTGCTCCTTCGTTAACTTACCTTGGTTGGCTAGAGGGTCGGGTTTGGCGAGATAGTCTAGCTTAGGTATGACATAGCTTGTTGCTTGAGGTTTAGGTTTGGACTTCGCCGGCTTGACAACAGGAGCTGGTGCTGCCTTCGCGGGTGCAGCAACTTCTGGCTTGTCGTCATAGACAGCGTTGTCGGCTACAAAATCGTCGTCGAACTCCTCATCGAGATCATCGTCGAAATCTTGGTTAAAGCCATCACCATCAAACTCTTCTTCAGAGCCATTGATTTCTTCTATGTCATCTTCCAGATCGTCATAGATCGATCTAAATTCTTCTTCGGCATCAAAGGAAACATCTTCTTCGCTGCCCATAGATTCGTCAATGTTATCCTCAGAGTCATCACTTTCTTCTTCGTAAGTATCGTGAATGGCAAAAGTTGCAGACTTCGTTGTCTCCTCCTCTTTGAGTACTACGGCTGATTGTTCAAGTGGATCGAAGACGACGTCTGGCTGAACGGCCGACTCTTGTTCAAACGCTTGTTCCGTGAAAGCTGGTTCGCGTCGTTCCAGGAATTCTTCATCTTCTTTTTTCGTTGTGAAAAGCAGGGTAGAAACATGGGCGATCATCGCGCCTATTCTTTGTCTCACGTTTTTCCACTCTGAAACCCGCAGCGGCAATGCAAGCGCTATGAATAGACAACCAAAGCCAAAGCTGATGATGACAAAAAGAAAGGCAGGCAAAGGTAGGAAAAACTGGATAGCGCTCGCGAAAAGCTGACCACCGGCACCGCCAAGCGTTTGGCTGGCCAAAAGGTCTGGCTTAGCTGGCAACGTCGATAGAAAGGCCGCAAAAAAGAAGCAGCCCACGAGTAAAGCCAGC
>CAJQQJ010000143.1 GCA_905480445.1 uncultured Alphaproteobacteria bacterium
GAACGCTGCAAAAGCTTCTCTTGAGAAGAATGCTGCAGAAAACGAGTTCTTTGCTGAAGTATGGCAGTCACAAAAAGACTTCGCAGCAATTGCTGTTCCTTTCTGGGCGGGTGCACAAACATCAAACGCCAAGTTGGGTAAGGCTTTCGCTGACGCTCAGTAAAAGTTATCCTTTTACTAAAGTGACCTAATTTCAGGGTCTCTGACTATAAAGTTGGAGGCCCTGATTTTTATCAAAATCAGTTTTTATAGAATCTGCGCGGGTTGGATTTTAAAATAAACTAGAGATTTAGACAGACTTGAAACGCAGAGATATCAGTTGTCTCGAAAAATAGGGGAAGATGATGGCGGAACAAGAGCCTACCATTGAAGAAATAGAAGCGTTAGACGTTTCCGATGAAATGATCGCTGAGCGACGTTCGGGTTTGCCGGGCAGTGATTTGCCGCCGGATATGAACCCAATCGCGCGCAAAATCATAACAATTGCCGACACTATTGCTTATTGGAGCGGCTGGATCTTCTGTTCGCTTCTCGTGCCGTTGATGTTCGCAATGGTTTATGAAGTTATTGCACGTAAGTTCTTCATAGCGCCAACCTCATGGGCTTATGATGTTTCTCGCTGGTGTGCGGGCGGTATGTTCATGTCAGGTGCTGCCTATGGCTTGATGCGGGGCGTTCATATCCGTGCGGATTTCCTATACCGCAATTGGCAAAAAACCACCCAGGCTATGCTGGATGGCTGGCTTTACATCATCCTCTACTTCCCTGGCATGCTGTTCTTCTTCTGGCTTTCTTTCCAGTTCGCTGAAAAGGCCTGGGTTCGTGGTGAACTTTCCATGGAAACATCGTGGATGGCACCCGTTGGCTATGTTCGTACGGCCATGCCTTTGGGGGCGACCTTGTTGTTGTTCCAAGGTGTAGGCGAGTTGCTGCGCTGCTCTTATGACATCAAAAGTGCATGGTCGAAGATTGCCTTCAACGTTGCGGCAACAATTGGCGGTGTTTTGGCCATACTCGCAGCCATTATGATGGTGCGTATGTTCTTCGGTTCAATGTTGCCGTTCATGGTTGGTGAAGGTGGTTTTGCAGATGCATCTGCAAGCTTTGCCTCAATCTTTACCTTCTCTGATTACATTTTCAACGGCGTCATGGAGGTCTTTGCATCTTTACTCGACCAAGTGAAAGGCTTCGGCGGATTAGAAAGATATATGATTGGTGTCATCATGATTGGTGTCATGTTGTTCTCAATCTTTGTCGGTTTTCCCATCTCTTTTACTTTGATTTTCTTAGGCATGTTCTTCGGCGCATGGGGCTTTGGCGCCAAGTTGGTGTTCTTCCTACAAACTGTTCAGTTCAATAACGCGATGCAAGAGCAGACTTTGGCCGCTGTGCCACTATTTGTATTCATGGGCATCATGATGGAACAAGCGGGTTTGATGGAGCGTCTCTTCAAGGCCATTCAGCAAGCTTTCGCCAAAACCACTGGCTCTCTCTATATTGCAGTTCTTTTTGTATCGACGATCTTTGCAGCAGCAACTGGTATTGTTGGTGCTTCTGTTACTATTCTTGGCATCATGGCTGCGAAAACCATGAATAAGTCTGGATACAATGTTCGTTTGTCAGCCGGTACTATTACGGCAGGTGGAACACTTGGAATTTTGATCCCACCATCAATCATGCTGGTCGTCATGGGTCCAGTACTGGAAGTTCCAGTTACGGATTTGTTCGCAGCAGCGATTGTTCCGGGCATTCTTCTTGCCTCACTCTACATAGCTTATGCACTTATTCGTTGTAAGTTGGACCCAACTCTTGGACCGCCTTTACCGGAAAGCGAGCGCCTGACTGATACAAAGGTTGAAGTTAATGCTCCAATTCCACTCTGGGCCGCAGCTTTGGCATTTGCTGCAGTCTTTGCGCTGGTGGTTTGGACTGGCTTCTTATCTTTATCAATGGCGATCGCAGTTGGCGTCACTATTGGTATCTTAGTTGCTGCAAACTACAGCACATCAGCCGTGTTCAGAGAATTTGTATTCGGCATGATCCCACCGGCCGCTTTGGTGACTTTCTCCTTGGGTGCAATTCTTGGTGGCTTAGCAACACCAACTGAGGCCGCTGGCTGTGGTGGTGTTGGTGCTTTGTTGCTGACAATGGCTTATCGTAAGTTTACGTTCTCTGGCTTCCTCGAAGCTTTGGTTAAGACGCTGGAGATTTCAGTTCTTATTCTCTTCCTCGTTGGTGCATCGAACTTCTTTGGTGCTGTGTTCTCAAACTTGGGTACACCTACTGAACTGACTAAATTCTTGCTGACGCTTGATATGTCACCAACGCTAATTCTAATTATGATTATGGCTTTGATCTTCTTGCTCGGCTGGCCGCTTGAGTGGGTGCCGATTGTTCTGATCATTATTCCAATGTTGGTGCCAGTTCTTGTTGAGCTTGATATCAATCTGACATGGTTCGCCATTTTGGTGGCAGTTAACCTTCAGACTGCATGGTTATCACCACCAGTGGCACTTTCGGCCTACTTCCTTAAGGGCGTTGTGCCTGAATGGGATCTGAAAGACATCTACGTTGGTATGATGCAGTTCATGGTTATTCAGCTGATTGGTTTGATCCTGATTATGGTGTTCCCACAGATAGCCTTGTGGTTACCAAACTACATCTACGGGAACTAAGGTTCTCGCTGGTAACTGACTTGATGAGGGCGGCTTTTTAGTCGCCCTTTTCTTTTGCGCAGATGGTAAGCCTTCGATAAGAAAAACAAACAAATGAAAGAGGTGACGATGTCTTTCCCGATACAAGAAGTTCGCGCACAATTCCCAGCTCTAGCGCTCACAGATGAAGGGAAAGCTCGGGTTTATCTGGACAACCCAGCGGGAACCCAGGTGCCACAGATGGTTGTTGATGCTGTTAGTCATGCTTTTGTGCATTCAAATGCCAATCTAGGCGGATTCTTCAAAACGACGGAAGCAGCAGGACAAGTTGTTTTGGATGCTCACCGAGCGATGGCGGATTTTCTGGGTGGTAGCGAAGACGAGATCATCATCGGTGCCAACATGACCTCTTTGACCTATCATATGTCCCGAACATTAGGTCGGACTTTTCAAGCAGGCGATGAAATCATTGTTACCAGAATGGATCACGAAGGTGATGTGTCACCTTGGCTTCAGATGGCCGAAGATTTCGGTCTGGTTGTCCGATGGTTACCATTCAATGAAGAGACTTGGCAGATTGAGGAAGAGGCGCTTGTAGGCCTCTTGAACAGCCGGACTAAACTGTTGGCACTCAATTATGCATCGAACCTGACCGGATCGATCAATGAGGTGGCTAAACTGACTGCTCGAGCCAAAAGCGTAGGTGCACTGGTTTATGTTGATGCCGTACAGTTCGCACCTCATGGTCTGGTGGATGTAAACGAATTAGGGTGCGATTTCCTCGCTTGCTCCTCTTACAAGTTCTTTGGCCCTCACCTTGGCATCTTATGGGGGCGAAGGGAGCTGTTGTTGGAGTTAGAGGCCTACAAATGCCGTTGCTCGACAACGCAACTGCCGGAGAAGTTCGAAACAGGCACGCCTCAGATCGAACTTCTTGCCGGGTTAACCACAACAGTTGATTACTATGATTGGCTGGGGCGGGAAATGGGAGCAGTTGGCTCTAGGCGAGCAGCTATAGTTGAGGCGGTTGACAGAGCAATCGCTTATGAGAATGTGCTCATGGCCCGTCTGATTTCTGGACTGAAAGCTCTGCCAGGCGTGAACATTCACGGTATCACCAATGATAACCGATTTTCGGACCGTGTTCCCACTGTCTCCATCACTCACGACAAGAAAACACCAGACGAGATTGCTAAATCGCTGTCCGACAAAAACGTTTTTGTCTGGTCCGGGCACAACTATGCCTTTGAGGTTGTACGCCAGCTTGGCATTGATGAAGATACTGGTGTGGTGCGTATTGGTGCAGCACACTACAACACTCTCGAAGAGATAGAAGCTTGCTTAGAGGCTGTTGCTGCTGCGCTGTGAATCCAAGCCATTTTCTTTGATTCGATTTCGAACGGCAATCTATCGCTTTACCTTGTTCTCAGGCATGCTAATTTGCTGTCTAGTTAAACAAAAGGCCTTTCCATGGAATTGATCAGTAAGACCGCTTGCGAAGTTCTAGACCTCCTGAACCAGGACGAAGTCACGCCACTAGATTTGTTAGACCAGCTGGAAAAACGAATTGGGGACGTTGACGATAAAGTTAATGCATTGCCAACGCTGTGCTTCGATAGAGCGCGGAAAAATGCAAAGGCGCTCATGGACAAACCACAAGACCAACGTGGCGAATTGGCCGGAATACCAGTTGCGATTAAAGATCTGACAGAAGTAGAAGGGGTGCTGAGTACCCACGGATCGCCGATCTACAAAGACAATATCTCAGTTGCTAGTGATCATATTGCTGAGCGGGTCGAAAACTCTGGCGGTGTGATCTATGCGAAATCCAATACGCCTGAATTTGGTGCTGGTGGTAACACCTTCAATGAAGTCTTCGGCGCGACGGTAAACCCTTGGGACACGAGAATGTCCGCTGCTGGCTCTTCTGGTGGGTCGGCTGTTGCCTTGGCAACTGGTATGGCCTGGTTGGCTCATGGATCAGACATGGGTGGATCGCTCAGAAATCCAGCTTCGTTTTGCGGTATTGTCGGCATGCGTCCAAGTCCAGGTCGGGTCCCTTGTGGACCCTCATATAATCCTTACGATAATCTTGGTATTGAAGGACCAATGGCGCGCAATGTCGAAGATTTGGCGCTGTTGTTGGACGCTATGTCTCATTGGGAATACCGCGAGCCCCAATCGTTGGAGAAGCCTGCTGTCTCTTTCTTGGATCAAGTGAGAAACCGCGAAAAGCCAATGCGCGTGGCCTTCAGCGCTGACTTGGGCATCACGCCGGTTGATCCAGAAGTCGCGGCTATCTGTCGGAAGGCAGCCGATCAGTTACAAGACTCAGGTGTTGAAGTGATCGAAGCCCATCCAGATTTTACGGAAGCACATGAATCATTCCAAATCCTGCGCGCGGTTTCTTTTTGCACAGGTATTGGTGGTTTGTTGGAGACCAATCGCAGCGAACTGAAGCCAGAAGTGATTTGGAACCTGGAGAAAGGCTTCAATCTTAAAGCCGAAGACGTTATCAAAGCCTTTAAGCAAAGAAATCAATTGGTTACCCGATCTTATGAGTTCATGCAAAACTATGACATGTTACTCACTCCGGCTACGATTGTGTCGCCCTACACCATAGACCAGCGCTATGTAACGTCCTGCAACGGTGTTGAGTTTGATACCTATATCGACTGGCTAGCCATAGCTTACGCTATCACCTTGGTGTCTCTACCTGCACTTTCCTTGCCCTGTGGTTTTACCAGTACTGGATTGCCAGTGGGGCTGCAAATGGTCGGGAAACCAAGAGGCGAGGGTGGTCTACTCGCCGGAGCCAAACACATGGAAGACGTGCTTGGTCTACCGCTTCAGCCAATCGATCCAAGAGTAAAATAACGTCTTCACTGCCAATAATGAAGGGCGACGATGACCAACATTGTCGCCCAAGCGATCAAGCCGATACACCAGACATAAAACCGGTGAGGCACCTTGTTGTAACTCAAGTGGATCAAGGCGTGTCCGATCCTACAAATTACGAAAACCCAAGCCGCAGTTAACAAAGTCGTCGAGGTTACGCCGATCATGATCGCTACAAGAATTGTCACGTAGAACAAGACTGGCATTTCGAACTGGTTTCTTAAGCAATCGGCTGCTTGTTGAGATTTTGGTGGGTAAGTGGCGGGCAGATGCCGTGCTGTTGGAAGAACGACCGTTCTTTGAACTCTAGCCTTAATGCGGTTGTAACCAAGCCAAAAATAGATCAGTCCGGTCAAGCTAAGTTGAACGAGAATAGGCGCAAAAAGAGAGTTCTGTAACATGAGGTTTCTTTGGTTTTCTTGGAAGAGTGTTGAATTGCTGCACTAAATGCCAGATTATCGGTCAAAAGAAAACACTCAAGGGGAATGATATATGTCTAAGCGTCCTGCAGATATGCCAATTGCAGATTGGTCGGTTCCACCTTGGAACCGTTGGTCGTTCCAAAATGTAAGAGAATGCACGCCCACTGAAGAGGTTTGGCGTGGTGATGGCCCGGTGGCTGATTTCTCTTATGCAAGGGACGATCTCGAGCCCCTTACTTTTCAAACCTCCAACGGTGAAACTATTACAGTTGGGGCCTGGTTGAACGAGTCTTATACAGACGGTTTTCTCGTGCTGCATAAAGGACAAGTGGCCTACGAAAACTATTTCAACGGTATGAGTAAACGAAGCCTGCATCTGTCGCAGTCAATGGCGAAATCCGTGACGGCCGTGACGCTTGGGGTCCTAATTGGCAGAGGCCTCATTGATCCAGCGGATCAGGTAACAGACTACCTGCCTGAACTCATCGAGACTGCTTATAAGGACGCGAAGATACAACATGTTTTGGACATGGCCTCTGGTGTTGCCTTTGATGAAGACTATCTGTCGCCAAATTCAGACATATTCGACATGGATGTGGCTTCTGGCTGGCGGCCCGCGCCAGATGGTTATAGTGGTCCGCTTACAGTTTGGGATCAAATTCTAGGCTTGAAGAAAAAAGAGGTTGAGCATGGCTCTCGCTATCTCTACAGGTCAATTGAGACTGATGTTCTTGCTCACATCATGGAGCGGGTGACTGGATTGTCTCTGTCCAAACTCGTGAGCCAAGAACTATGGAGCAAGCTTGGCTGTGAAGAATCAGCCTGTTTCACGGTTGGTCAAGACGGCTATGCCATGTCATCTGGTGGATTTAATGCATCGCTTAGGGATTACACAAGATTTGGCCAGTTGATGTTGGACGGTGGTTTTGCCAGCGGGCAACAGATTGTGCCGAAGTTTTGGGTAGAAGACACCTTGAACTGTGACCCATCAATCTTTGGAGCACCCTATACAGAGGCACTTCCCAACGGGGCCTACCGAAATCAGTTCTGGATCGAAGATCACCGCAAACGCGCCTATATGTGTTTAGGTATTTATGGTCAGGTGATCTACATCAGTCATGATTATCAGACTGTCATGACCAAGCTTTCGACTTGGCCAGAACCCACCGACCTTGATCGACGAATTACCTGTTTCAACGCTTTTCATGCAATCGGAAAGGCGTTAAACCGATAGACAAGCTAACTAACTAACTTCTCTTTAGTGAGGTCAACGCAGTTTGATCTAGGTTCGTTGTGAATTTGCGGTGACCTAGTTCTCTCTTTATTGCCGCTATATTCAATTCGCTAGCTTAGGCTATTAGCACGCAGACGAAAGAGCGCTAGGGGACAAA
>CAJQQJ010000144.1 GCA_905480445.1 uncultured Alphaproteobacteria bacterium
CGGGCGTCACTATTGAGACTTCAAATCGTAACCGTGATCCGCTAACCCGAAGATTCGCGCTCATCGAATAGGCAAGTTCATGCAGACCTTCATCGGAAGATGTCGTTGCATTTAACCATCCCACAGATGCAAAACAGGTCACAATGTCACCAGTCAATGCGTTGGCAAGGTCACGTAACTCTGCTCGCTCGTCAGAGGTAATTACCGGGCGTAAAACCAACATTGGCCGTTCGTCTGCAAAGCCACCAATTTCGGTCATTACCGTCGGCGGCAAAGGTGCGGGGCGTTGCCAGACTTGGATCGGGCGGGAGATGTTTTTGAATTCTTGCGTGCCAAGGTCATCGAAGGAGGGACCAAGCGAACCATCGAGACTGCCATATGCCGCATCTGACAACGTGACAGCCCCAGGCTCTGAAAATTCCTGTAGGCGTGCTGCGACGTCGACCCCGTCACCAAAGATATCTTCGTCTCGAAAAACAACATCACCGGTATGGACACCAATGCGCAACTTAAGCCGTTGGTGCGTTACAAGTTTGTCCTGTATCTGAAAGGCACAGGCCACGGCTTCTGCGACACTGAGAAAGGATACCAGCCAGCCATCGCCCATGCTTTTGATGATTTTGCCACGGCCTGATGCCACTTCTGGCTCGAACAGCTCGGCGCGAAAATGGAGCAGTGCAGCAAGCGTTCCCGACTCTTCTTGTCCCATCAAACTGGAATAACCAACGATGTCAGCAGCCAATATCGCAGATAGCCGACGTTCCAAAACTAGAGCTCCCCTTTACATTTGAACCTAAACGATCTCCGCAATCTAATCCATCATCGGTTCATTTTTTTGTATTTCGGGGCAGTTTCAGCGAAGCGATGCTCACTGTTTTCGAACCAAGTCAGTTTGTCCTGCAGTCATATCTATCCTTCATAGAAGGATAGTCAAAACTAAAACTGAAGGCTGTTTTTAACTGAATTTCGTTAGTCCAACGGTAATTGAACTGCTCTAGAGGTTTTTCTGTTAGGCGCCTGGTTTCCTGGGGACGGAGATGAGTCTAACAACTCCGGTTCTCGATTACATTGCCACCCCTCAGCGAATTAGCGGTGCTTTTGCAATCGTTGATCTTTCCAATTCGAGCTCGTCTATGCCAGCGTCTCGGCGTAATCTTGGGCTCAGGCGGTTCAAGTCTGGCTGTGGTTCGAAAAGCTGTTTGAATGCCTTTAACAGCTTGCGTCCAGTTCCTGACCAAGGGGTGTCATGGCTGTCTTTGCGCTTGTCATTGTCTTGCAGCTTTAGCGTTTCAAAGATCTCTGGTTTGCGGCGATAAATGTTTTCCATGTCTGTCTCCTGTTTAGGTTCTAGGACAGGATGCAGGAGAGTAGGCCTGGGCTCAAACACCATTCCTTGACAAGGGTTGTTCCAAAAAGTCATAAGCCTGGATGTCAAAGGCCCTTCCACCACTCAATGCTTTACGCGCCTTCGAGGCAGCAGGTCGTTTGGGCAGCTTTACGAAGGCTGCCGTCGAGCTCAATGTTTCACAATCGGCAGTCTCCCGTCATGTGCGCGGGCTAGAGAAACGCCTCAACGTGCATCTGTTCCGTACAGAGAATATGGGCGTCGCACTCACGGATCAGGGCCGTTCATATCTGGCAGAAATCACGCCCGCGTTTGATAGAATTTCTCAGGCGACAGAAGCGCTATCAATCCCCTCTGTCGGTGTCGTGACGCTAACCACCGAAAGCACAGTCGCCCAAAAATGGTTGGTGCCTCGGCTTGCTAATCTCAAGAAACGCCACCCCAACATTGACCTGCGATTGTCGGTTGAGGCAGAGGTCATGGATATCGAAGCCCATGATTTCGACATCGGGTTACGCTACCTAAGAGGGTCGCCACCCGCGGGGTATGACTTTCTGTTTCCCTCGATTGTTCGCGCCTTTGCAGCACCGAATTTCGCGCCCACAAACGACGAAGGTGGGGTGGATCTCGTGGCGCTGTCTAAGGGTCCGTTAGTGGAGGAGGCGACCTTCAGAATGTGGCCAGAGTGGTTCAAACTGGCAGGTCTTGAAGACAACCTAAGCCTTGACTTGCCTCATCCACTCGTCGCGCTGCTGGCTATCCAATCCGCCGTTGCGGGACTGGGCGCTGTGCTGATGGATGAATGCTTGTGCGAGCCCGAAATCCGATCCGGTGCGCTCGTAGGACTCACCGACGTGCAAATTCCATTTGGCGGGTACTATTTAGCGGTCAACAAACGAGCGGGCCGCCGCAAAGCCGTTAATGCCGTGCGTCAGTGGCTGCTGGATGAATGCGCTAATGCCGAAGAGCAGAACAGCTAAAGCTCTTTGCGATAATAGATCCGCTCGAACCCTTTTTCCGTTCCACGGCTGATTTCCTCATAACCCAGGTGAGGGTAGTAGCTGTGGTTTTCGGTCATGTGGATGTTGGTGTAGAGTTCGATGGCTTTGTAGCCCGCAGCCCGGGCCTGTTGCTCAACGAAAGCGATCAGCCTTGAGCCGACCCTGAGACCTTGGGCACTGGGGAAGACGGCAACGTTCTCTAAATGGATGTGATCGACGCGCGGATAAAACAGTGCAAAACCTCGGGTGAAGCTTTGTGGCCCTGATGTCGGGTCGTCTAGCGGGCCGGTCTTAGCCAACCACAGCTGTTGATTGGCAATCGGCTCGGCGAAGTCCTGGGTCATGGGTAGAGGGCGACGGCCAATGCGCTCGACATAGATCTCATAAGCGGCCTCCGCGCAAGCGCGCACGACGGCAAGGTCATCTGGTTGTGCAAGTGTGATGTTCACTGTCTAGCTCTCTCCCTTCAGATCGAAGATCCCGGCGATGTCTTTATTGGACAGTTGGACGGGATTGTTGCCCATTCTCTCTAGATTGACTTGATGAGAAAGAAAACTGCGTTGTTCCAGGTTAATGGCCCCTAGCTTTGACATGTCGGTCTCGAGGCCAAGGCTTGCGACGAAGTCTTTCAAGGTCTGACAAGCCTGGCTTTTGTCTCTTATGCCTAGCAGTTTCACAAGCTTGTCCATAGTAGCCGCGAGATGGGTGGGCCCACGTGGGTCTTGCACGCTGTTGTCCTCTGCATCCAAGTGCGCTTGGAAGATCGCTGGCAGGGTCAACCAGACGGCATGGCCATGGGGAACGCCGTGATGAGAGGTGAAGGCGTAGGAGAAGGCATGGGCCGCTGTGGTTCTGGTATGGTTGATCGCTTGTCCCGCGAGATTTGCGGCCTCAAGCATTGTCTGGAGCTCTAAAGGACTGCCTCCGTGAACAACCTTGGGCAATGTCGACCAACTGAGCGCGAGTGCTTCGAAAGCCAGGGCTTGGCTTTCGCTGCTCGAACTCACGGCCCAGGCGCTTTCAATCGCTTGTGCTACCGCGTCCAAGCCATTGATGGCACGTTGACGAGAACTGTTGGATTTGATGAGCGCGCCGTCAAGAATGATCTGGTTTGGCAGAATATGAGGTGCCACTAAAGAAAACTTCTCTTTGCCGATATAGACGACGGCGAACTGAGTTGCTTCGCTGCCAGAACCTGCGGTTGTCGGAATGCAGACCAACGGAATCGCAGGATCTCGGCTCGCTTCAACACCTGTCGCAATGGCTTCAGCTTGGGTGGGGTCGCGGTAGAAAGCTTTGATCAGCTTGGCCATGTCCATGGCACTGCCGCCGCCGACTGCTATGATCAGATCGATCTTGTTCGCGCGGGCTAGCTCAACGCCGCGCAAGGCATCTTCGACTTTTGGGTTAGTTTCGAAATCACTGAAGGAGACTAGCTCTGCCTGATCGAACTGTCGCCCGATTACTTTCGCCGCACCACATGCTACAAAGGATTGTTTCCCCCGAACCAGCAGCGTCTTCTTCGGTTGGTGCAGACCTTTGATCTCTGACAGTTTGCTCAGAGCCCCAAGGCCGGTAGAGTAACTCGGAGAAGGCATCACTCAGCAGCTGTATAAGGCTCAATGTTGCGACCGCCATAACGACGCACGCGTATGTTGGCTTGTTCGGCGTGACCTGCAAAACCTTCCAACATACAAAGCCGCGAGCAAACTTCACCAACCTTTGTAGAAGCCTCGTCGGTCAATACGCGCTGGTAGGTGCAAGTTTTCATGAATTTACCGACCCATAAACCACCGGTGTAGCGCGCGGCTTTTTTGGTGGGCAGCGTGTGGTTGGTGCCAATGACCTTATCGCCATACGACACGTTTGTGCGCGGCCCAAGGAACAGTGCGCCATAATTGGTCATGTTGTTGAGGAAATAATCGGGATCTTTGGTCATGACCTGGACGTGTTCATAAGCCAGTTCGTCAGCGACCTGAACCATCTCGGCCTCATCTTTACAGACAATGATCTGACCGTAGTCGGCCCAAGAGAGGGCAGCGATCTCAGCCGTGGGCAAGACCTTGAGTTGACGCTCAACCTCCGCCAGGGTTTCACGGGCCAGTTTTTCGGATGTGGTGATCAAGGCCGCGGGAGAGGTCGGTCCGTGTTCTGCTTGACCCAGCAGGTCCACTGCACAAAGCTCTGCATCAACAGTCTCGTCGGCTATGACTAGCGTTTCTGTTGGTCCCGCAAAGAGGTCAATCCCGACACGTCCATACAACTGGCGCTTGGCTTCAGCGACGAACATGTTGCCTGGGCCGACCAGCATATCTGTTGGCGTGATGGTCTCGGTCCCCAGCGCCATGGCTCCGACCGCCTGCATGCCACCCAGACAGAGGATCTCGTCGGCTCCGGCCATATGCATGGCGGCAACAATAGCCGGATGAGGCGCACCTTTGTAGGGCGGGGCAGAGGCAACGACACGCTTCACGCCAGCAACCTTGGCGGTGACAACTGACATATGGGCCGAAGCGACCATGGGGTATTTGCCGCCAGGCACGTAACAAGCGACCGAATTCACTGGCACATTTTTGTGACCCAGAACCACGCCAGGCATGGTTTCAACTTCTATGTCTTGGAAGGCTGCCTTTTGATGTTCAGCGAAGTTCTTAACCTGAGCCTGAGCAAATTGAATGTCTTCCAAATCGCGCTTAGAAACCTTTGCCATAGCGGCCTCTATGTCCTGCTCAGACAAGTGGAAGCTATCAGGTGCATAGCCATCAAATTTCTCTGACAGTTCTCTCACCGCAGCGTCACCGCGCGCTTCGATGTCGGCCAGTGTTGCCTCTACTGTTGCGCGGACTTTGGCGTCTGCTTCTGCGACCTGTTCGGCGGTTTTGCCTGCTTTGATGATTGTTGCCATTAGTTGATCCATCCCAGTTGTTCACAACGCTTTGAATACCAGACCAAGAAGACTGCCAGGATGATCGGGCTCAAAACACCCAAGACCACTTCGGAGGCTGTGAACGTCACTGTTGAGCCGATCAGGGTCGCCGCATGCCCCATCGTCACGATCACACCAACGAAGGATATGATGAACAGGAAGGTTGCTAGCTTCGACTTGCGCAACAGTAAAATGGCACCCAAGGCTCCACCAAAGACCGACAGCGCAAAGCCGATAGTTGCCCACAGCGGGCGGGCTTCGGCGATGGCACGGTGTGACTCAGGCATCGCGGCCAATGTCTCAGGGTTCATCTGCATATAGAAGTTCATACAGCCCATCAGATTCCACAAAAGTGTGAATATGGCGACGAGCCAGAAGGTCCAGTGGACCCGGTTTGCCTGATCGTTACTCATGTCTGTCTCCTTTGCCCGGCCTGAACCGGCGATGTCCTGTTGAGTTGGCTTGGTTTTGGCATAAGGCTCTCTGATTGTCATTACTGATCAAGTCATAAATGACAAGGAGCTGCCAACGCTCTCCGGCGGGTGAGGTCATTCTGAACGTAGTGAAGAATCTATAACACCGTAAAGGCCCTAGATCTTTCGGTTCGCTAGGGCTCTCTCAAGATGACGGCTGAGGTGCTTGTGAGAATGCGAAGCAAGAGCTTAGACGGCTTATTCTTCTTGCTATCAAGATCTCCCCTTGTCATTCCTGACCTGATCGGGGATCTTCGCAACCATAGATGCGATGTAACTGGCGAGCCCATGACCAAAACCTTCGAACAAGATTTTAAAGAAATACTGACGGCCGCGGTGCTTCAGCCGACGGAAAGCCAGAGCGGAGCGCGGCCGCAGGAGCTGTCGGACTATCTGGATTGGGTGGCGGGCACGCTTTCTCAATGCCATGGACTTCGAGAGCCAAGTTTACGAAAACCCACATTCAGGTGAGCCGCCGATCCTGGTTTCCAAACGTGTTGAGGACCCGGCATTGTCGACCATCCTTGTTTACGGTCATGGCGATGTGGTGCTGGGCATGGACGAGCGTTGGCGGGATGGACTGTCTCCTTGGGTTCTGACGGAAGTAGGTGATCGCTGGTATGGACGCGGGGCCGCAGACAACAAGGGGCAACACCTGCTCAACATCTACTCACTGCAACAGGTACTGGCCGACAAGGGCAAACTGGGTTTCAACGTCACGCTGCTGCTCGAGATGGCGGAAGAGCGTGGCTCACCTGGCCTCGCGACCTTTTGCGAGCAGAACAAAGAGCTGCTGAAGGCCGACGTGCTGATCGCTTCTGACGGGCCACGACTGGCCCCAGACCGCCCAACGATTTTCTTGGGTGCCAGAGGCGCGCTCAACTTTGATCTGGTGGTCAACTTGCGCGACGGCGCTCACCACTCCGGCAACTGGGGTGGCTTGTTGAAAGATCCATCTATCCGCTTGTCTCACGCCTTGGCATCCATCACCGGACCCAAAGGCGAGCTGCTGATCGAGGACTGGCGACCGACCTCCTTTACCCTTGAAATTCGCGAACTGCTCAAGTCCTGCAAGTTGCCCACAGCCATGTCAGGCATTGAGATTGAACAGGACTGGGGAGAGACGGCAATGACACCAGAGGAGCAAGTCTTCGGCTGGAACTCCTTCGCAGTTCTAGCTATGGAATCAGGCACACCTGCGGCACCGGTCAACGCCATCCCAGGCATCGCTAAGGCCCACTGCCAACTGCGGTTTGTGGTCGGCACCGATGGCAATCGTATCTTGCCGGCACTGAGGGAACATTTAGACAAAGGTGGGTTCACTGACGTCGAGATTAAGGGTTACGAAGAGGAGCTCTTTCATGCCACACGCAGCGACCCGAGCAATGCCTGGGTGAAGCTAGCGACCAAGTCGATCAAAGCATCAACTGGCAAAGACGCCGCGATCCTGCCCAATCTCGGTGGATCACTGCCCAACGAGATCTTCACCGATATCCTTCAGATCCCAACCGTCTGGATTCCACATTCCTACCCCGGTTGCTCCCAGCACGCCCCTGACGAGCACAACCTATTCTCGATCTTAGAAGAGGGCGCGGCGATCATGACTGGGCTTTGGGAGGAAGTTGGAAGATAAACTAACTGCAACAACGAGGATTTCTGATCTGTCTACCGTCTGTTCTGACCATCTGAGTTTAGGCCCTGTGCTCAAATTTGAGTTGATGAACAGGTTGAGTAGTAGTCGATTGTGCAGACGTTTTTCGATACCGTAGACTTTGATCAATAAGGAGTTTTAGTGGAGCACTTACGGAAGTTCAGCCCCCGCTGTGTCTTGCCCTTACCAGTTATGGAAGATCACGGCTGGGCGTTGAAACGATATGCTATCCTCGCGGAGGGAAAGGGTTTTGATAAGAACATAGCAACCGCGGCCTTCAGCGAAGCCGTACGAAGGTTGCCTCCCGCGAGCAATCTAACCGATGGCGCTGGAAATCATGGTGTTGGATTTCAAATCGTCCACTTTGCGGAAACAGCGGTGGTTTCTCCTGTGTTCTATTGGCAATGGGGCAGTGTGCTGGCCAATATTGAGCAAATGAGAGCAAAATGGGAAACACCAACTCTATTTGGGGACGGCGTGGAAGAGGTTTTGGGCTGTATCTGGGAAATGGAAGTCGTGAGTTTTGAAATTAGTGCTTGGAAGAATACGTTACTAGGCGGTGTCGGAACACCAACGGAAAGACTTGCCAATTACCTTGAGCAACAACATCGATAACAAGGTTGTACCGCCAGTTCTTGCAACTGAACCGGCCTAAAATTCATGACATGGAGGAAACGAAATGACCGAAATCAAACGTATCGAAGTTGGCCCACGTATGAGCCAGGCGGTGGCTTGCGGCGGGCTTGTTTGGTTAGCGGGGCAATGCGGTACTGCAGGCGAAAGCATTGCTGATCAAACGCGGGAAAGTTTACGGAAAATCGACGGTTTGTTAGCGGAAGCAGGCACCGACAAAACCAGGATTTTGAACACGACGATCTGGTTGGTGAACATTGACGACTACGACGCAGTCAATGCCGTTTGGGACGCCTGGATACCAGAGGGATGTTCACCGGCCCGTGCCTGCGGAGAGTCTCGTCTCGGCGGTGTTGGCTATGGCATTGAAATTATTTGTGTCGCAGCTGTGATATGACCGCTACAACAAGCGTTCGGTCATCGTTAGACAGTGGATTGTTTTGGGGGTACAGAGGATGGATGAATTCACAGGCGGTTGCACCTGCGGACAGGTTCGGGTCGTAGCATCGGGACAGCCATACAGAGTTGGCCTTTGTCACTGTATGGATTGCCGCAAGCACCACGGCGCTTTGTTCCACGCTTCCGCGATTTTCCCAGAAGATGCCGTCGTGATTACCGGCGAGACAAGCAGCCATGCCGAGCGTTTCTTCTGCCCCAGCTGCGGCTCGTCTGTTTTCGCCCGCAGCGATGATGAAGTCGAAATCAACCTCGGCTCCCTCGACCGGCCCAATCTCCTCAAGCCAACCTACGAACTCTGGACCATACGCCGAGAGGCCTGGCTGCAACCTATTCCCGGTGCGAAACAATATGAGCGTAACAGGGGCAACAGTGGGCGTCGGGAGGGGTAGTAAGCATTTGGGATAAGGCGTGACATAACTCGTTTCTGCAATTCTCAGCACTCTTGGAATTTAGGATCTAATTCTACTTCGGTAGTATTCTATTCTGTCCCCAAGTTCCTCAAAAGCCTTTGGGAACAACGACTTGCGCTCCTCAAAATTTGGAGGAATTGGCTTGTTGTCAGTGTAGTCCTTCCAAGCTCTGAGAAGGCCCCATCGGCTCAACTCGTCAGGTTTTCTTGCGTCTTCTCCTTCCCAGAGGCCAAAGATTATTGGGCGGCTACTTTCACAATCTTCGAATATTTCTGGAATAAAATTCTCCAACGGATGTTTGAAACCGAGCGATCCGATTACCCAATGTTTCCCACAAAGATAAAAATCCCCACTTGCTACCGCTTTATCAATTGTTTCAGTGGAGTACATTGCATTAACGATACTTTCGGAAACCATTGCTTTGTAATGGCGTACGGTGATTCTTTCCTGATCAGGATGGCGAATTTTTTGGGAGATTTTCTTGACTATATTGTGGCTTTCGCCAATGAATTGCCCAGCACTATTTGACCAGTCAATGCACAATCCATCCGCTGCATCATCGAAGTTCCTGACTTTTTCCCATCGGGAGGCTTCTGAAAAATCGGTGAGACTACATGAATAACTCTCTGGGAGAATGCTGTTGTCATTTGGCACCCACCCATTTTGATACCAGGCCCATTGGCTTGCCTTGTTTTTATTGAGGCCACCATAGGAACGTTCGAACGTTCGCGGAAAACACTCAGAAGGCGAATCGATAAAATGCCTTGGCTTCAGGCTATGAAGGTTTTTTTCTGGTGCCATTGCTATTGCTTGGGCAACATATTCTTTACCAAGGGTATTGAAGGTTTGTAGCGTAAGTTCTCTGTCTTGGTTCGCCAAACTGTAACGTTGCAACGTGAGAGGTAGGTCGCCATTTTTATCGTCAATCGCTACCGTTGGAACAGAAATAACAGAATTTGGAGTGATTTTGATTTCACCCGGCCGAGAATTGTTCCGATTAATTGAGAATTGCGTATTGAGAGGTTTCCAAAAGCTGGTTTCGTTGAAGCTGTGAAAAGGAATGCCGTTGCAAAACATATCACCTGGGCGACTATCAAAACTATAGCGATCAAATAGATTCTCTCTTGTCAATCGCACTGAAGAATAGTTGGTACTCCCAACCTTCACGAATTTGGGGTCAGCTTTAATATCAGTTTTTATGTTTTGCCATTGTGATGTTAGCAAATTTCCCTTTTCAACCCGGAGGACTTTGGGGCACGGATAAATGTAAAAGTCCCAATCTACGTCTAGTTTGACACCATCGTGGGAAATCTCCTTTCTAATCGGAACCTCTATCTGAGTTCCAATTGGACAATTGGTTTGAAAAATTTCAATGAAAGATGAATTTATTGAAGCACTGAACTGCAATCCCTTTTCTTCATTTGGACAACGTGTTCGTAGTTTGATTTCATCACCAAGAAGAAAAGCCGCGAAAGCACCAATGCCAAATCGTCCAGAACGTCTGACTGTTGATTGGTTCTCTTCATCTTCGAACTGTTCTTTCCACCTCTCATCATTTCGGAAAGAAGCACCGGCCTTCAAAAAGTAGTTCTGGGAGACCTCAGTATAAGGCCTATTTTCCCGTCTGACATTACCGAATTAGCGATGGATTTCCAGTAGGATCAGTTATTTGCAACTTTTAGGGTTGGA
>CAJQQJ010000145.1 GCA_905480445.1 uncultured Alphaproteobacteria bacterium
ATTGTTTCGAAAGCCATACTTAAGCGCCAAAACTTCATATTTTTCGGTCATCGCCTATCTCTCAAACTTGAAAAACGGAGCCTCGGTCATAAGACTGTTATTCATCTTTATCAAAAAACCCTTCTGTGCTGTTTCCTTCATATATACCAACCAATCAGGGTCGGCGAACAAGGCTTTACGGCGCATTTCCCTGTCGGCAGCATCTTCATAGGCCCAAATGTGAGTGAAGGTGTTAACTGCGCCCGTCTCAGTGATGCCGAAGAAAACAGGCTCACCTAGATGCTTATACTGCGGTGCTTTTCCGTGCTTTTCATAAAGTGCTAGCTGAGGATTGACCCCACCAACTTTAGTCTCATAGGTGCGTACATCAAAAAGCATTCAATTTCCTTCCAAACATGACTTGAAACAAGCTAGCACAAAGGTCTAACTTGCCAAGCGCCCAATTCCAAAAATGTGAGAAACACTTTGTCCGCCGATCACCTCATTCTCAGCCGAAAAAAACTACCCTACTACTTCGCTTTTGGTTCCAACATTGACCTGCACCAGATGTTGAGTGTGCGTTGTCCTGACGCGAAACTGGTTGCTGGATGTGTTGCGTTGCCAGATTGGCAGTACCGTTTGTCTGCAAACGGTGGCGCTTCTATAGATCCCAATAAAGGATCTCTGTGCTACGGTGCTGTTTTCGATGTAACGGAAGTCTGTGTAAATACTCTCGATCACTATGAGGGCATCGCGGCAGGTCATTACTATCATCAAATGCTTGATGTGCCTTCGGATTGGCCAATCGACCACGACCGAGGTGTCTTCCTATACCTATCCGGTGCTTCCGCAAGCAAATCAGAACCAAACGAGAGCCCCAGACCTGGCTATCAACGCCAAATCGTTACGGCTTGCGAACATTTGGAATACCCATCATCTTACCTAGAAGAACTTCGTAGCTGGTTACCGCTTTCGCTCTAACAAACGGCAAGTTTAAGGAGAGGTTGCAATGCAAGGGTTAGCTTTAATGGCAAACCGACGAATGTCTCGGTACAAGGCCTGTAGCTGTTTGGTTTCTTTGGCGAGACGCCCAACTATCGCACGCTTTGCCATGCCTTGATCTAAAGTCTGGGAGAGGTTTTTGGCAGCCAGTGTTTTGACGTCCTTTTGGAAGAGACTCCAACCCTCTGTGTCACGGAACGCTTTTATCGCATCCTCATAGCCAGCTGTTATGGACAGTGGATGCACATCCAAGAGCCGCCCATAAAACTTACCGACTTCGCGGTAAAAATCTTCAGCAAAAACGGCTCGGCCTTTTAAATAGTCATCAATGTTTTGATTAACATCGTTCAAAGTCTCTATCGACTTAAGAAACCTTTGTTCAGTTTGAGAAGCAAATTCAACAGCCTTTCCTCTGATAGATTCATCCGAGCCGCGGCATTCGGCGATGTTCATATGCAAAGTCGGCAATTCCGAACCAACACGGTCAATTTGGACACCTAATTTTTGTAAAGGCCGCTGAAAGCTCGCGTCTTCTTCCTCCTTCACAGCCAATCTGCCCAGCAGAGCTTTAACTGCCCGGTCATCTGAGAAAGCTCTATCCAATAGTACTTTCACTTGGTCGAGACGAGCAGACGAAACCGCGGGTTTCGTTGGCACAATTTGACCTTCGGCTACCTCCGCAGTTTCACTGATCGTCAGAACTTGAATGGATGACTTTTCATGTGTTTCTGTTCTGCTGCTTTCGATCTTTTCGATAACTTTCTGGCGCAGCTTTTTTGTTCGCTCAATCCGGGCATCCGATAAGGCGTTTGTTGTTTGGGCCAAGTCTTCGCTCTGGCTCTTCTGCTCTAAGGAGAGTGTTACTTGTTGACCAATCTCAATTACTTTTTCTTGAGATGCGGTCACTGGCAGACGTTGCTTCTGCTCAATCGCTTGTTCACCAAGAGCTACTAAACGATCAATCTTGTTAACGTCCTCGCTCACTTCAACCGGTGTATTGGCGTTACTATTTTGACTGCTATTCTCAGTTATCAATCGCCTGCGAGCTTTTAAAGCAACCTCTGTTTCTTCTAGAATTGCTTCCCTTGCAGAAAACTCTTCTTTCATTGCTTCAAGCTTAGCCATCTCATCAGCTGTCATCGGCTTTCCAAGCTCTTGCGACCTTTCCCTGCGTTTCAAGCCGTTCGTTTCAAAAAGCTCGCTGACGCTACCTGATGCTGCTGGCTCTGTAACAGGATCCTTCGCTATTGCCGAATTGGCGTACTGTTGTCGCCTTGACGCTAGGGCATCCAACGTGTCTTCTTCCTGATTACCTACATCAAGTAGCTCAACTGGAGCAGTAGGCGTACCCAACAAGCTACTTTTGTCACTGTTATTGGCTCCGCCTAAAAACCCACCTGACTCTCCCAATAGGGCTACTAACGGGTCGATTTCCTCAGGCTCGTTTTCCGGCAATTCAATTGGCTGTGCGAGGACTGCTGAAATTTGATTGACTGCTTCTTCTAATTGAGAGAATTGATTAACGTTGAAGAATGCCCCGCCGGTTTCCTGAGCAAGACAAAAGTAATCACGTTCAGCTTGAACCTCTAATCCAACACCAATGACGTGAACTGGCATAAAAGCATGTGCCTCAGCGTGTTCTTTGCCGTAACTACAAATGTTGAGACCACAGTTGTCTCCGCCGGTCGCAAGCAAAACCACCGATCCAGCAGGCGTTTGATCAGCATTGATTTTGGCTGCCAACTTCAATCCTTGCACAATCGCAGCGTCACCGGAGGGTATAAGCCAACGCAAAAGCTCAGCTGCTTCGGAAGGATCCTTTTCGTCGAAAGATTTAATGACATCAGCGGGTTGGCAACTAGAATCCAATGAAGAACCCATTTTCATTAACGCGTTTGGTTGCTCCTCCGTTGCTTGCCGTACGAAAAAGGCTGCTGCTGATTTGATGAGTTGATGTTTCTTTGCATCCCCGATCCGCTCATTTGCTCCATTTGACATGTCCAGCAAGATTACTGGCGAAGGAAGCCGTTCAATGGCGCAGGCAAGGTTCGCCCAAGCTAACCATGTGAGTAGCGTCAGTAAGACCTTGGGAAGCATTTTGGTGAAACGAAACATTAATAACTTAATCTTGAAAATTGCAGTTTATTAACCACAAACCAAAGGAGCTTGCAAAAGAAAGCTACCCTCCCCGATAAACAGGCCCTATATGACCGGAGATTCCGATAATTTTGTGTCCCATTTTCCAATGCCGTATCCCTCTTCCATTAAGCAATTATTTCTTTGGTTCGCGCCAGCCATTTGCAGTTTGCTGTTGCTTGGAGGTACTGCGGTATTTGCAGAGGGTAATTTCATTGTCTTAGCCTCAACGACCTCAACTGAGAACTCCGGTCTCCTGACACATCTCAAAAACTCATTTGAAAAGGAATCAGGCATTGAAGTCCGTGTTGTGGCCGTTGGGACTGGCCAGGCAATTAAGATCGCCGCAGACGGCAATGCCGACGTCTTGATGGTCCATCACCAACGCAGCGAGGAAGTCTTCGTCGCGGAGGGATTTGGTGTTGAACGTGTAGAGTTCATGTACAACGACTTCGTGATAGTAGGTCCAAAGAGTGATCCTGCAGAATTAGGTAAAACCCTAAAAACCGTTGACGCGCTCAAGTCAATTCATCGTCACCGCCCTTTATTTATTTCGCGCAGTGATAATTCAGGTACTCACAAAAGAGAACTGGACTTGTGGGAAGCCGCCTCTTTGGAGCCAGAAACATTCAATAATTCCTGGTACCGTGAAATAGGGTCAGGGATGGGCGCAACACTCAACATGGCTTCCGCGACTTTAGCCTACACGCTTGCTGATCGTGGTACTTGGTTGG
>CAJQQJ010000146.1 GCA_905480445.1 uncultured Alphaproteobacteria bacterium
ATATCCAACCCTAAAAGTTGCAAATAACTGATCCTACTGGAAATCCATCGCTAATTCGGTAATGTCAGACGGGAAAATAGGCCTTATACTGAGGTCTCTAGTTGTATCTAGGAAAGAACAAGGATCAGGAAATATCAATGCCTTCGATTTTGGAAGAAGTCCCCGAGAGGATTGATATCCCAGCAGCTTGGCTCGGGAGTGAATTGGCTCGAACGCCGGATGTCTGGCACTCAAGACTCACTGCTGCTGATATCGGCGAGTTACAAGACGCTGCAAAAAGCTTTCTGAATTCGGGGGAGAATGTAGGAGAGCTAACCAAGGACAAATTCGTTCTTCCGACGTTGGAGCCTAGACTGTCAGAGTTGAAACAGACGTTGACTAAAGGCAGAGGGTTTGGACTAATTTCTGGTTTGCCTGTTGAACAATTTTCACGGGAAATCTCTGCTGCCATATTCCTTGGCGTTGGTGCTCATCTCGGAAGCGCGAGATCCCAAAACGCTAAAGGGCACGTTTTGGGTCACGTAAGGGATGTTGGCTTGGATATCAGCGATCCGAAGGTCCGGATTTACCAAACAACCGAACGTCAATCATTCCACACCGATTCAGTTGATGTCGTTGGGCTTCTTTGCTTGAAAGAAGCTATGGAAGGGGGGCGGTCGATGCTGGTTAGCACTGTTTCGCTCTACAATGAGATGCGAAAACTGAGGCCTGATTTGGCCGCTACAATGTTTGAAGTCCTCGCGACCGACAGGCGAGGAGAAGTCCCAGAAGGGCAAATGCCTTGGTTCGAAGTGCCAGTCCTTAATTGGCACAAAGGTTTGCTAACAGGGCTTTATCAACGCAACTACATAAAAAGTGCCGCACGGTTCCCTGAGGCGCCGCAGCTGTCTGAAAAACATATCGAAGCGTTGGACTTGTTCGACCAACTGGCGAATGATCCCAAATTTCATCTTTCGATGGAGCTCAAACCTGGTGATATGCAGTTTGTTTACAATCATTCACTGCTCCACGATCGGACAGCTTTCAGAGATTGGCCTGAGTTAGAAAAACGACGGCACTTGCTCCGGCTGTGGCTAGCTATTCCTGATGATCGTGAACTTCCGCCATATTTTACACAGCGTTATGGTTCCATTGAAACAGGGAATCGCGGTGGTATCATAACCAAAGATACCAGGCTTACAGTGGAATTGGATTAGCCGTTCTCTGTGGATTTTCTTTGGATTTAGGCCTCTTGAAAAATCGGAGGTTGGATTATGGCTGGTGATACTAGTTTTCGATATCGGCCAAGTTTGCGAGTTGTTCAAACTCGAGTTCAATTTCTTTTAACTCGGCAATTGCCGCACGGATATCCGATGTGTCGAATATATCGATTGAAACTCTGCTACCAAGTTTTTGGAACTTCAAGCTGTTTCCAACCCGTGTCTTCAGATCATGACTAGTTAGGATAAAGGTATCCACTGCTCGTGCAAAACCTTTTGGCGTGATGGTTTGATAGCTTTCGCTATCTACATCGTCGCCAATCAAGGACTGGGTGGCGTCTGAAATTAAAATTCCGCCAGCTGGCGCTAAGTCTTGGAGACGTGCTGCTAGATTTACTGGGCTACCAAAGGCAGTGTAATCAAGGCGTTGTGTTGATCCAAAATCACCAACAGTGCAAAAGCCAGTAGAAATACCCATACGGACTTGCATCGAGTCCTTAATACCGAGCTTTTTCCAATAAGATTGCAACTCGACAATTCTGCTCTGCATTCTTGCAGCCATTTCGACACAAGCTAAAGCGTCTTCTCTTTCTCCATTAGTCTCTGGGTCACCAAAGAACACCATCACGGCATCACCGATGAATTTGTCAATTGTGCCGCCATATTCTATTGCGATATTGGTCATCTCTGAGAGGTAATTGTTGATCACTGTCGCTAATAATTCAGGTTCCAGCGTATCGCTAAGATCTGTGAAATTTACGATATCAGAAAAGAATACTGTGAGGTTCTTACGTTGGTGTCTTTTGCTGGGCGCGTCTTCACTGTAAAATATGCTTTCGAAAACTTGCGGCGATAGATAGCTGGCCAGCCTTTTCGAAATTTCCTCGAGGCGTTCGCTCTTTTGTTTGATGATATCTTGGTTCTTCAGCTGTTCTTGGAGCAGCAATTCCTTTTCCTGACGAAGCTGGTCTTCAGCAGTTCGATCCACGAATTGCCCCTGAACGCCATGCAAGAACGAAAAGTCTGGGCTAGTTGTCTGAGTAGATAGTAGCGAAAAAATCCTCAGATCGCCCTTTTGAAGAATTTCAAGGCGTGGGATCAATACATGCCCATCCGTTTTCATATCATTTATGAATTGATCAATTAGAGTTTTATCAAGATTTAGGGCTTCCAAAACTTCCGGGAAATACACGCCCTGGAGCTCGCCCAGAGCCGGAAAAAACTGTTTGAAGTTCTGGTTCACCCTTGTGATTTTGTAATCTGAATCTGCAAAATAAGCCGCTGTAATAGCATTTTGAAAGTTGAAAAAACTTAAATCCAAAACTTTGTTTGCATTAAAAAATTCTTCTAAAACCATGTCCTCACCCCTCGTGCAAATTTGCTTCGTGTTTGATTTTGATCCGTCTCCTTTGCCCACTTTACAGGTTTCGATGAAGAAGTAGAGAGGTTTAGGATAGAACCGCGAGAATGGGTAAAAACTAAGCTTTGCAAGAGGTTAGCGACTGACTGAAGTTGAGCAGCTTAACTGTGTTCTTGTTGGAGTTGATCTTATCAGCAGAATGTGAAGTGCTCATATTAGGCAAGTTTCAGTATATAAAATTAGAACTTTCTAACACTTGTTTCTAATTTCGATTGTTCTATTTGGAATTCCGGAGCGCGAGGATCTTTAGAGGGAACTACCATGATTAGAATCACGGTAATGGGCGCTGCCGCACTTTTTTTGTCGAGTTGTGGGGTGCCGGAATTTACACCACCGCAATCCAACCCATCCATTAAGCAGAATCTAGCCAATTCTTACGATAAACTTTCTACGACTGCCGCTCGAAGATTGGTGATTGCACCAACCGAGGGGAAAAACAAAGGACGGTTTTGTACGGAAGCATCACCAGATGTAGAAACTTCGGTAGATTCAGGCTTCGACACGTCGATCGTCGGGAACCTGACGGGCGCTAGTGCAACAACCGAGGGACTGAGTGACGTTTTTTCTGACGCAGTAACGAGTTCTGACGCTGCACTAACGCAAAGATCTCAGGGGCTCCAGTTCTACCGTGATGGCCTTTTTTCTCTTTGCCAGGCTAGGCTAAATGGCTTCTTTGGCGAAGGCCCGGCTGCGGATCAAGAGTACATCAAACAATATTGGGCTCTTAGAAACCAAGCAATGGAGTTAGCCAAAGTTGAAATTCAGGGTACCCATTGGGCGGCTCCTCCTTCGTTGACGGTTACAGCACCTGCAGCGGTTGCTCCGGCTACGGTAACCAGCACGGTGACGTCGCCCTAGTTCTTACTAGTTGAATTGGAAAGCTAGTTTTAGGACAGTAGGAAAATCGCGAGGAAATGGCGAAGAACTTGTGTTCCTTCGTCTAGATGGCTTCAAGACCATCGTAGGTATTGGAGCCTGTCTCTCTGTGCCATAAACGGAAGAGATGACGTTTCTTGTCGAGTTCTTCGTAGTCATCAAATTCGCTACGGTAATGCCCTAGTTCGTGGTTGTTGAGGTACTGTATTTGGCCGCGTTCCATTGCTGCCTCATACCACAGATCATTTGATCGGCAGACTTCGTCTAGAGCATCTACTGTGTCAGAAAGTTTCTGATCCATTTTTTGGCCCGCCACTTCATAACCTTTGCGAACAAGGGAAGTATTCGCACGAGCGTAGAGACGGTCTCCACGCCAGCTGAAGAAAGGTGCTAAAGTGACTTTCGGAGCGCCCTCGGCGTGTTCTGCCTGGCGATCAAACAACATGGGTTGGTAAAGCCTTGGTAAGAGATCAGGGTGTTGTTCCTTCACACGTTCATGAACAGAGTAGAGAGAACAAAAGCGGCTGATGCCACCTTCTTTTGCTTTGTTACGACAGAACAAACCAACATAATCAGGAACGATGCGACCGAAGGCGTTGTCTGTATGGAACATAAGCTCAACGTTGGTATGGGATCCTCGCACGCCATACCCGAATTTAGTTCCAGTATCACGTACTTCGTAGATCATTTGGCCATTCCATTTTTGCGCCACAGGCGGTGCAAGCATCCGACCTAATACCCAATAGACTTCTACTAAAGT
>CAJQQJ010000147.1 GCA_905480445.1 uncultured Alphaproteobacteria bacterium
GCCAGCCAAAAACTTGATTGGGGGAAAACCGATGAAGCTGGGCTGTCTTTATCCGCTGCTTTTCTTGCAGGGCTGGCCACCAATTTAGCCAACCCCAAAGCCATGACCTTTTTCTTCAGCATATTTGCGGTTTTAGTGCCAACAGAAGCAAGTGTGAGCGAACGACTTTACATCATCGCTGTGTGCGGCGTGATCAATATAACTTGGTATATCACTGTCGTGGCTGTCTTTGGCATTGCCGCCATTCGGGCTCTCATGGATCCGATCAAGTTTTGGCTCAATCGATCAGCAGCAGTTTTCTTGGGCGGCCTTGGTTTATGGATGGTTGCAACTCTCTTCATTTCGAATTAGCTTCGCGAAAATATTTTTCGCTCAAAATCATGTAAGGCTCGAACATGACCTTTTCCCTTTCTGCCGTTTGCCCTGAAACCGGACAATTTGGTGTTGCTGTTACTTCTAGCTCGCTATGTGTTGCGGCGCGTTGTGCTTTTGCCCGCGCGCATTATGGGGCTGTTTCAACCCAGAACATCACTGATCCTCGTTTGGCACCAAGAATACTGGATTTGCTGGCTGATGGTTTTCAGGCGCAAGAAGCATTGGATGCGGTGATGGCTGTACATGCCAGACGTGAGTACAGGCAGCTGGCAGTGGTTGATCGTTACGGCAATACCGCCACTCATTCCGGATCGAAAACCCTTGGCACCAACGCAGTCGCGGTTGGTCAAGGTGTCGCCGCAGCAGGGAACTTGCTTTCGCATGTTGGCGTGCCTCAAGCCATGGTTGATGGCTTCAATGCTGCTTCTGGCGCCCTAGGTGATAAGCTCGTTGCGGGCATGTTAGCCGGCTTGGCTTCGGGCGGTGAAATGGGCCCGGTGGCATCGGCTGGTATGGTCATAGCTGACAAGGAACAATGGTACATTGCTGATCTCCGTGTTGATCAGTCAGAACGCCCGATTGAACAGATGGGTGAGCTGTGGGAAGCTTGGAAACCGGAAATGTATGATTACGTTACCCGCGGTATCAATCCTGAAACAGCCCCTTCATATGGCGTGCCAGGCGATGAGTAGTCCAGTCGTCGACTATTACTTTACGACCCTATCACCTTGGTCCTTCTTTGGACTACCAAGACTGTTGGCGATGACAGAAAAAGCAGGTGCAAAAATTAATTACAAGCCTTGTAATTTGGGCGCTGTCTTTTCGGAAACCGGGGGTGTCGCCTTTAGCAAACGTTCGCCCGCAAGACTGGCTTACAGAATGATGGAGATGAAGCGCTGGAAGGCGCGCTTAGGCATTGAGTTCAACCTTGAACCAGCCTTCTTTCCTTTCAACGATAGTCTTGCGAACAAGGTGATTATCGCAGCCATTGAACAGGACCAGGATCCGGCGGCACTTTGTGATGCTTTCCACCGTGCCGTTTGGTGCGATGAGCTCAACATGGCGAATGAAAGTGTTATTCAACAAGTTGCTGCTGATGCTGGCTATGATGGCGCACAATTGATGGAGGCAGCGGGTGCAGAGGCTATTGATGCTGTTTTGACCGCGAACAGCAATGAGGCGGTTGAGCGTAGCGTGTTTGGTGCACCTACTTACATATTGAACGGTGAAAATTTCTGGGGCCAAGATCGTCTGGATTTCCTTGACGAACGGCTTAATGGATAAGAAACCAACGCGAAGAATGCATGCCTAGGGAGTAGTGGTGATGCCAAATGTTTTAACCCAAGATCAAATCGAAACTTACAAACGCGATGGCTTTCTGTCGCCTGTCACTGTTATGTCGCCGGAAGAAGCCGGGGAGTTTCGTAAAGCGCTGGAAGATGCCGAAGCCAAATGGCCAGAGGCTTTTGAGGGGGCTGGTCGCAACAACTCCCACCTCAATCTGAAATTCATGGATGAGCTGGTTCATGACACCCGGATCGTAGACGCGGTTGAGGATCTAATCGGTCCTAACCTCTTGGCCTATGGGACTGTTCTGTTCATTAAGGAGCCCAACACACCGGGCTTTGTAAGCTGGCATCAAGACGCTACCTACATGGGTCTGACGCCTTATACAGAGGCAACCACCGTTTGGTTGGCCTTGTCTGAATCCAACCGTGAAACCGGTTGCATGCGCATGGTCCCCGGCAGCCATAAAGATGGCATCCGTTCGCACGTTGACACTTTTGCTGAAACTAACATCTTGACCCGTGGCCAAGACATTCAAAACGTGGATGAGTCCGGGATTGTCGATCTGGAACTTGTGCCCGGCCAGATGTCTTTCCACCACATGGCGGTCATTCATGGTTCTCAGCCGAACCTCAGCGACAAGCGCCGAATTGGCTTTGTGATCCAATGCTACATGAAGCCTGAAGTGAGCCAGAAAATTAAACCCGTGTATGCTCAACATGTCCGCGGCGATGATCCTTATGGTAACTTCCTAGCGACACCTCGTGCATCCGGTAACATGGTTCCAGAAGACGTTGCACGCCGCGATCATTGCAACGAGATCTGGTCAGACATCCTCTATCACGGCGCCGAAAAACGCCGAGACTATTAAACTGAATTTTTCTGGTCGTTCAGAAAGCGTTTAATTTCAATTCATCCTTCGTTCAGTTTGTTTGTGCTTAATTGGTTTCAACAGACAAATTGAATTTAGATAGAAAGAAGGATTGAAATCATGTTGAACCGTCGTCAGGTTTTCGGAAATCTTTGTAAGGGCGCAGCTGTTGTTACAGCAGCAGCGGCAACTGCCTCTCTCCCAGGCATCGCTTTTGCGCAACATGCGACCATCTCGGCTGATATGATTGAGCGTTCTTTGAAGGTGGCACCCAAGATGCTGTTGCCATTGAAGAAGCGCATTAAGCGTAAGGAACTGCGTCACCGCAAAGACCTACGCATTGTTGCGCCTTCGATTGATATCCATGCCATTAACTTTGAATTTGGCTCTGACCGCATCCCTCGGGAGCAACGTTGGAAAGTGCGCGAAATCGCCCGGGCAATGCGCCGGATGCTGCGCCGGGAGCCTTATGAAGTCTTCTTGATTGAAGGTCACACTGACGCTGTCGGCTCATACTACAGCAACCAGCTGCTCTCAGAGCGTCGAGCAGCTTCATTGAAGCGACTGCTGGTTCGTCGTTTCCGTGTTAACCCTTATGCTCTGGAGACAGCAGGGTTTGGTGAAGAACAACTGCTTGTACCAACCCCTTACGAAGAATGGCGTAATCGCCGTGTAACGCTGCGCCGTGTGACAGATTTCATCACGGGCTAAGGCCTTACAAGTTCGAACCTCAATTCGAGCCCCAATAACTGGCTAGGTAGGCTTGGTATTGAACAGGGAGGTTCACCGGGTTGAAAATGCCCATTAGCCCGGCAACAACGATCAAGCCTACCACCAGCCCGGCCCAAGGGAGCAGCAAGTGCACCTTTGTGGCCGGCGCTGGCCATGAGCGGAACCGCAATGCGCAGGCGAGATGAGCGAAGATAGCTGCGATACCTAAAATGTAGTAGGGCGCGAAATACCAAATGAAAGGTGCTTTGCTCACAACGGCAGCAGCCCAGTAGGAGTTGGTGTCGAGGTCGTAGGCTATTCGTGTCGCTATCGCAGCAATCATGTGTTGCAGCAAAAAGAACGCGATGTAACATCCGGACAGCACCTGAAGCCAAGCCCAGTTACCTTTCGGCCTGCCGCTTTTGAAAACTAAGACCAAGCCAATCAAAATCTGCACCGCAAAGAGAGCAAACAACAGGATCTCAACAGGCAGAAAGCGATAGACGACCCTTAAGCTTTCCATAACGGCCAAGTGGGTTTCAATCCCCAAAACTATCGTTAGATGATTGATCATATGCAACAGAATGAAAGCCAGCAGAAAGAGCGCATTCGTTCTGTGGATCTTTTTCAGCTTGCTTGTCATGTTTTACGCGCCTGCTGGCTGGTCCTTTTTGCTCAAAGCCAACCAGATCAATGCGCCGCCAGCCAAGGCCAAGAATGGCAGCATGGCGTAATTGACCGCGGACCAACCTTCTACTGCTGTGCCACCTGAACAATTCATCAGCAGGCCGGAAGAAAGCGAAGCGATTGTCACCATACCAAAGACCGCGAAGTCATTCATGCCTTGAGCTTTCGCGCGCTCCTCCGGGGCATGTGCGGCCGCTAACATGGCAGTGCCGCCAATGAAAGAAAAGTTCCAGCCGATGCCCAGCAAGATGAGAGCCACGAAAAAGTTCCCTAGATCAACGCCGGATAGCGCGACTACTCCTGCGCCGCAAAGCACGACCAATCCGACAGCGATAATTTTCTCCGCTCCGTACCGCGCAATTAGATGACCGGTGAAGAAGGAAGGAATGAACATGAACAGGACGTGCGCCGAAACAACGTCGGCGGCATTGTTTGTCGTGAAGCCGCAACCAACGACCGCTAGCGGCGTAGAGGTCATGGTCAAATTCATCAATGAATAGCCCACCATCGCGCAGATCATAGCCACGAGTATTTTAGGTGTTTTCAGCAATTCGAGACGACTGCGTCCCTGATTGCTTGAAGTTTCTTTTTTCGGCTTTGGAATATCAAGAAAGCGGAAGATCCAAACTGCACAAATGTTAATAGCCATAAGGGTCAGATAGCCGCCGGCGAATTGGACCGGGTGCAGGGCGTCTTGCGTAAACTTAACCAGTTGCGGTCCGACAATGGCAGCAAACAAGCCACCGACCATCACATAGGAAATCGCCTTGGGGCGAAATTCGACGCTGGCTGTGTCTGTTGCCGCGAAACGGTAGAAACCGTGGGCTGACATGTAGATGCCGATAAAAAAGGAGCCAATCAGGAAGATGAGGAAAGAATTGGCATAGAGGCCGTAAGCGCAAACAGCGCCGCCTAGTGCGCCGCCCATTGATCCCAGAGTGAAGCCTGTTGCTCTGCCGTGTTTTTGCATCAAGTTAGCCATGAAGGGCGCGGTCACCATGGAGCCAAAAACTGTCAGCGATATTGGCAGTGTTGCCCAACACTTATCGACAGAAAGCAACTGGCCCGAAAGACCACCGAGCACAAAATGGATGGGCATCTGCGCACCCAAAATTGCCTGAGCAACAACAAGAATGCCGACGTTCTTTTTCGCACGACCGTGGTCGTAGGCTTCGGATGCAGTTGAAATCAGCGTGATCCCTGAATGGAAAGATTAAATTAGCCCAGTTTGGCTATCATCTAGATTGGCTATCATAAGGGGCAAGTGGGGACAAGAAATGACAGGCTAGCCCTCTGCGTCTTTAGGTCCAATCATTTGGCTAAGGATTGGAAAGTAGCGGTCACCGTGCCCAGCTTCAGTGGTTTTCTCAAGAATTTTACAGAGATTCTCTGCTCCGCCAGCATAGAGTTCTGATTGGTCCGCGAGCTGAAGCGCGTAGGCGACATCCTTCAGCGCGTACATGACCGAGAAGGCTTGCTCAGGGAAGTTCTTTGGAATGATGGCCTTTTTGGCGTGGTTCTTAAGGGCAAATGAATCAGCCGAGGCGGTTTCGAAGAACTGCGCTAGTTTGTCATTAGGTACACCGTTTTTCTCGGCGATGGCAAAGGCTTCAGACAGAGCATTAACGGTCTGGAAAAGCACCATGTTGTTCATGATTTTCACAACCTGACCACAGCCCGTTTCACCACAATGATTTATCTCGCTACCCATGTATTCTAGGTAGGGTTTGATGAAAGCAAAAAGCTCGTCGTTGGCGCCGACCATGATTGATAAAGTGCCGTCGACAGCAGCATGTCTTGTCCGTGCAATTGGGGCGTCGATGAAGGGCACATTGGCCTGACTAAACTCCTGCGCTATATCCCTGGTTAGCTGTACTGGTGTTGTGCCGAGGTCAACGATGACCTGGCCAGGTATGGCAGCGTCAATGAGCCCTCGCTCCATTCGGCAAAGGTACTCGACTTCTTTGCCACCAGGTAGCGTCATGAAGATGATGTCAGTCTGTGCTACAAGATCCTTCAGTTCACCGCAGGCGGTAACGCCATCACTTGCAAGCTCAGCGGGCTTGCTGGGGTCGAGATCGTAAGCAAAAACTTTACAGCCCGATTTCTTCGCCAAATTGCGGCACATAGGAAAACCCATGACGCCCAGCCCAATAAAACCCAAATTCAATGAGGTATCGATCACACACTGTTTCCTTGTTAAACTGTTCTGAAGACGAACCTAAGCGAGAGCCCCGATGAAGCCCGAAAAGAAGCTCCTATCAGATCAGTTTATTCTAACACCATTTTTCACGGGCGAACCAGTCCCCGCATTTAATGAGCTTGTGGAGGAGGGTTGGAAGATTGTCGACCCGGCTTTGCCAAAAGAGGACCAACAGGCCCGCATGGATATCATCCACGAAGGGATCGCAAAAGAAACAGAGGCCGCGCTCAATGGGAACAAGCGACCGGTTCATATCATGGGGGATTGCTGTTGTACGATCGGCGTGGTTGCCGGTTTACAGAGAGCCGAACAAGACTTCACTTTTCTATGGTTTGACTCACATGGCGACTTCAACAACTGGGAAACTTCGCCCAGCGGGTTTTTAGGGGGCATGCCTTTGGCAATGATGGTGGGAATAGGCGAGCAGCGTTTGACAAAAGCTGTGAAGCTCAAAACTTTGCCAGAGGACCAGGTTTGGCTAAGCGACGGCAGGGATCTTGATCCAGGTGAGTTGCAGCTATTGGAAAAATCCAACGTTCATTGGATAAAGGATCCTTTGACGCTTCTAGACGGTAACTGGCCTGCAGGTCCGCTTTACGTCCATTTTGATTCTGATGTGCTGCCGACGGACCAAGTCCCTGCGATGCGTTATCCTGTAGCGGGCGGCAGAAGAGCAGATGAATGGCAATCTCTGTTTCAGCAGTTGGCAGCATCTGGCCAAGTAGTCGCCACCTCTATGACCGCTTGGTACCCAAGCCTCGATAAGGATGGCAAGACGGCAGAAATTTGTTTGGAAACTTACCGAACTTTGATTGGTTAACCAGGAGGGGCTTTAGTGTACCTGAATGACCTTTAGGTGGGTCATGCTAAAGGGGCTGTGTAAGTGAGCGGTGTCATTAACAAAGATCACGCGGTCATCCACGGAAATTGAAATGGCAACACCGACGTCACGGCCGAGTTTCGGCGCTTCCTGCATCTTAATCGTAAACGGCATGCGAAGGCTGCGGTTGGCTAGATAGCTCTCCGTGCTGATCCGGTTTTCCGTCTCTGCAAGCTCTGGATCAACAAAGTCTATTGTGATCTTGGCACCAGAAGGAACCAGTGCCTGACAGTCGCAAGAGATTGATGCAAGTCGACCAACAGAAGGAGTCGTGGTGTTGACGGCTTCCACAATAGGTTGCCCCAAGAATAGGGCTGAGGCCGTCAATCCAGCTATATATAGTGGTCTCATTACTTTTCGTCTCCTTCGAGTCTCAAGTTATTTGGCCTAAAAAGAGAATCCAAGCACCTTTGTGGAGTCGCGGAACAGTGTCTGGTTGAATAAGTTCAGATAGATGTGAGACAAAAAATTGTTGCCAAGATTTAGGCGACCTCGGAGACTGAGAATTGAAAGAAACCAGCTCAC
>CAJQQJ010000148.1 GCA_905480445.1 uncultured Alphaproteobacteria bacterium
CGATGCAACCGACACAGCCAGTTCCAAGCCGATCATATGCCAGCGCTTGTAGAGTGTCATGTATTTTCCCGAGGGATCGGTCACGACCTTGTATTCCTCGAAACAGTTTTTCAGATATTCGGTATCCGCTTCGAACACCACCCAGACACCTTTGCGGATATCATAGGGGATCTGCTCGCCTTCGCGAGTCAGGCAAGACACGACGTCAACCAACCCCTTGCGCTCTAACACACCACCTTCGGATTTTGGCCGCATCAGGGTGGGAATGTCGTCAATTCCACCGGGTGGGAAGGCCAGCCCGTTTTCTGGAGCCTCCAGCCCAGTGGCGTTGGCTATTGCCGCAGACTCGATAGCTGGTTTAGCTCCGTCAAGGAAGGCGTTGAACATTTTAGGGTTCAGCTGTCCTCGTTCAGCCTGTTCTCGGGTCAGGCCCCAATGATCCCAAACTGTATCAGGTGTGGACTGCCGGAAATGCGGCAACCATTTGTGGCCGCGACCGGCGGCCACTACGCTAAAGCCACAGGTGCGGGCCCAGTCGACCAGATCACTGGCCAATGCAGGCTGGTCGCCATAAGCCATGGAATAAATCACGCCTGCCTCGGCCGCTTTCCGGGCTAGACCGGGACCGCAGAATGCATCTGCTTCGACGGTCACGTTGATCACGTTCTTGCCTTGTGCAAAGGCCGCCAGACAGTGGGTCACAGCTGCCAGCGGGTTGCCTGTTGCCTCGATCACAATGTCGACTGCCGGATGTGCAATCAATGTCTGCCAGTCATCGCTCACATAAGTTTTGCCCGAGATCGCAGCGTCATCAATGCTTGCCGCGCTGTGGGCCTCATCGGACCAGCCGACCAGCTTCATGTTGGATTTTGCTGCCCCCGGATTCAGGTCAACCACGCCCACGATGTGGATGGCAGGGATGCGCACTGCCTGTGCCAAAAACATCGTGCCGAATTTTCCAGCCCCGATCATGCCAACCCGGATAGGGTTCCCGGCCGCCGCGCGTTCCTGTAATTTCTTGAAGAGATTCATGGAATTGCCCTATTTGTCAGATTTGCCGGATTGCGTGAGAAAATCAAAATCACACCCATCAGGGGCCTGCAATACCGTCTGCTCATAAAGTGCGCGGTAGCCTCGTTTGTGTCCTTTGGCCGGTGTAAACTCGCTAAGCTGCTTGGCGATTTCCTGATCAGACACCAAAAGGTCAATGGACTTGTCTTTCACCGAAAGGCGGATCCGATCGCCGTTTTGAACAGCCATCAATGGCCCGCCTACCCCTGCCTCAGGTGAGATATGCAGAACAATCGTGCCAAAAGCGGTGCCTGACATGCGCGCGTCCGAAATGCGCACCATGTCTTTCACACCAGCCCGTGCTAGTATTTTGGGGATCGGCAGATAGCCCGCTTCGGGCATACCCGCAGCGATCGGACCCGCGCCCTTCAACACCATGATGTCACCCGCTTCGATATCAAGGCCAGGATCATCGACCCGCTTGGCAAGATCTTCCAAACCCTCGAAAACGATAGCGCGACCTTCGGTTTCGAATAGAGCTGGCGTTGCCGCCGCACGTTTGAAGATAGCGCCCTCCGGTGCGATATTACCTTTGAGCGCGATCAGCCCTCCTTGATCCGACACGGGTTTGTCAAATTCGTGGATCACCCGGCGATCGACCCATTCCATTTCCGGTTCCAGCCGATCACCCAGAATCTGACCGGTCACATCGACCGTATCAAGATGCTGCAGATGGCGGATTTCACGCAGGATTGCGCCCACACCCCCGGCCGCAAAGAAGTCCTCCATATAGCCGTCGCCCACGGGTTTCAGGTCTACCAGAACAGGCGTTTCGTCGGAAATCTCGTTCAGACGCGCGTTCGGAATACGAATGCCCAACCGCCCTGCCACTGCTGTCAGATGCACAATCGCGTTTGTCGAGCCACTGACAGCCATCAAAACCCGAAATGCGTTCTCGACCGAATGCTCTGTGATGATCTCGCTGGGTAGGCGCGGATTGGCGATCAAGTCGACCGCTTTTTTACCGCTGAATTCAGCCGCGACCAACCGATCCGAATGTACTGCCGGGATCGCCGCACTACCGGGCAACGACATGCCGAGTGTCTCTGCAATACAGGCCATGGTGCTGGCAGTACCCATGACGGCACAAGTGCCGGCAGTCGTGGCCAAACGCCCTTCGACAAGGTCAATTTCTTCACGCTCGACTTCGCCGGCGCGGTATTTGCCCCAAAACCGGCGGCAATCGGTGCAGGCACCCAGCCGCTCGCCCTTGTGCCGACCTGTCATCATTGGCCCTGTAACCAGTTGCACCGCTGGTATGTTTGCCGATGCGGCACCCATCAATTGCGCGGGCACTGTTTTATCACAACCACCGATCAGCACGACCGCATCCATGGGTTGCGCGCGAACCATCTCTTCTGTGTCCATGGACATGAGGTTACGGTAGACCATACTGGTCGGGTTCAGAAAAACTTCACCAAGGGACGTTGTGGGAAAGCGTCTTGGCAAGGCGCCTGCCGCCAAAACACCCCGTGAAACGGCTTCGACCAGCTCGGGCATCGTGCGGTGGCAGTTGTTGAAACCTGATCCCGTTTCGGCAATGCCAACGATGGGCTTGCGCAGTATATCCTTCGACAACCCCATAGACCGCGCAAAGGACGAGCGCAGGTACTCTGCAAAGTCCTTGTCGCCATAGTTGGTCAACCCACCGCGAATGCCGTGTTCTTCACTCATGCTTTGTCTCCCTGTGTCGATGCTGCACGAAAGGTGGCGTCCAACAGGCGTTCATATACCAGGATCATGCCGCCTTTGTCCTTGTCGCCATGGCCTTCCAATACGGCCTGTTGATAGGTTGCCGTCGCGGCTGCTAAAACCGGTGTGGGTATGTTGTGGCGTGCAGAAATCTCGGCGCCACTGATTAGGTCTTTGTAGGCGGCCCGCATGGGGTAGCCGTTGCTGAAATCACCCTGCAAGATATTTGGGATAAAGAACTCCGAGGCATAACTGCGGCCAGTTCCGGAATTCACGACTTCTGCGACTTTCTCAGGATCAATTCCTAACTTAACCGATAAAGGTAGAATCTCCGCGAGTGCCGCAGCGTTGATATCAAACAACAACTGGTTGATCAGCTTGGTCAGCTGCCCCGCACCCACATCGCCCATGTGCAAAATCTTGGATGCCATGGTAGAGAGTGCGCCCTGAACTTCTACCAGGTCGTTCGTGTCACCACCGACCATCATGGTCAGTGACCCATCCTCAGCCCGTTTTTGCATGCCGGAAACCGGCGCATCCAGGAACCGCAGGCCTTTGGCCTGCAGGCGGTCGTTCAATTCAAGTGTTGCGCCGTATTCGATGGTGCTGGTGTCGACAACCAATGCGCCTGGTTTTAAGTATTGAGCAAGGCCCGCTTGATTGTCGAACAGGACACGGCTGACGATTTTAGAATCAGGGAGGCAGGTAATGAGGACGTCAACGCCAGAAAACTGACCAGGATCTTCGGCGCTTTTAGCGCCACTCTTAACGACTTCCAGAACAGAGCTGATATTTCGGGAATGGACCAGCACATCATTTTCACGGGCAAGATTGATCGCCATTGGCGCTCCCATCTGTCCCAAACCTACAAATCCAAATTTCACAGCCCGCGCCTCGCTTTTTACAACGTGATAGGACGCTACCACTGCACGAGGTCCAAGTAGGCATTCCGAATGGTGATCCCCCCATTCGACTTTTATGGATTCACGCTCGGGAATTCTTCATATTTGGGAGTGGCTTCGGACTGACCGCGAGCTGTCTCGCAAGATCCGCAAAAATGCAAAATGGCGAAATCAACCCAAAGCGAAAACACTTACACTTGGGAGGTAAGTCACTAGCTGCATAAAGGGAATAAATTAGTCGGAACTTTTGCGACGCACGCTCAAGCTTCTTCCATTTGCTTTTACGAACCCCGTTTCATGGATCTAATGTAGTGCAAAATGTAGTGCAATTTTGGGTTCATAGCATCGATAAAGGCGCCGTAATCTTAACTAACCAATTGATTTTATTGAATAAACACTATACTTGAGATTAGAAAGAAGCAAAAATCCCCGGCAGCACCACTCTCAAAAAGTCAAGAGACGGATATTCGTCTCTATGGTTTATTAGTTTGGTTTTATTAGAACATAAGTCGAATTTTTTGCCGCTAGCGCATTCTAGCTTTTCCTAAAGTTAAACTGATTTCATAAATGCTTCAGCATCGGTTTTCTCTCGTGTTGTTCGTGGCCAAGTCAAACCTAGTGGAGACATCAACAGAAAGTAAGAGACGAAAAGCGTCCTACAACCAGGGCAACTGTTCCGTTTCCGCATTCCGAGATGAACCACAATGTTCTTGATAAAAACGGGGCGAAACAGCCTGCTAAATTATTGTTCCAAATAGTGATGGTGGTTGCTTTGATAACTTCACTATTCTTGGGAGGCATAAAAACGTTAGAGCCAGTAGTAATTCCCGCTCTACTAGCAGAGTGGCTTCCTGATTCACAAAATGGACTAATTGGGATCATTGTTGCTCCAAAAACTATTGTTCTTCGTCATCATCTAGAATTCGCCACGCCTCTCCTTCTAAATCGTCGTATTGCCCGGATTTGAGTGCCCACAGGAATGCAGCAAGCCCTAGACCGCCAAGTAAGAGTGCGAGCGGTAAAAGGAAGATGATTACTGACAAGAAATTGCCTCCGTGTTGGGAGAGTATTTCTGGTTCCATCGAACTGGCTTCGACAATGAATCGGCACCTCTGAGCGCGTTTATAGTTACGAGCAGGGAGGAACTGGACATCGCGACGGCGGCGACGAGTGGTGTTGCAAAACCAAGGAAGGCGAGGGGGATAGCAATCAGATTGTAGATTACCGCCAGCGCAAAATTCTGTCTCACCAGCTTCGATGAAAGCCGGGCTTTTTCTATGGCAAAGGGCACCGCCATCAAGCTGGCATTCTGAAAAAGAAAATCTGCGGTGGTTAAGTTAATTTCTGAGGCCGTGGAAGGTGACATGGCGACGTCGGCTTCCATCAATGCCGCCGCATCGTTGATCCCATCACCAACCATGAGAACAGACCGGCCGCTTTGCTTGAGTTGGCGGATAAATGATGCCTTATCTTGTGGTGTTTGACCGGCGTGAAACTTCTCTAGATCCAATTGCCGGGCAACATTCGTGACTGCCTTGTCTTTGTCTCCAGAGAGCAAAAACAGCTCATAGCCTGTAACTTTTAGCTGACGGATCGCTTTGTCTGCATCCGGCCTGAGTTTTTGTTGGAAGGCAAAACGAACAGCAGCTTGGCCTTCTTCGGCATACCAAATCTCGGCTAGACCATCATCGGAGGCCTGTTCACCCACCTGACAGAAGACTCTGTTTCCCAGCCGCACAGGGTTGCCGTTGATTGTGGTTTCAAGGCCCTTCCCGGGAAGTTCCTTTATAGCTTCTGAAAATAGATCCTTTTCTTTGCCGTCTTTCGCTAGCGCTTTTGCGAGAGGGTGATTGCTAAAGCTTGCCAACTGCTGAGCCTTGGTAAATAGGGCTGGCTCAGTATTTGTTGTGAGAGGCATTAACTCCGGTTCGACCAACGTCAGAGTGCCGGTTTTATCAAAGACGATAGTATCAATTTTTGCCAATCTCTCCAGAGCATCTGAAGACTTAAGTAGGATGGATTTTTTGAACAGTGCGGAACTGATGATAACTTGAACGACTGGTACAGCTAGACCCAAAGCGCAAGGGCAGGTGATTATTAGAAGCGTGATCGCACGAGAGAGACTTGTTTCCCAACCCAATCCCATACCCATAGCCAGAACAAAGGCTAGAAGAGCTGCGCCATGAACAAAGGGGACATAGATTTCCGCCGCTTTGTCTGCAATGCGTACATAGCGTGCACGACCCTGCTGGGCCTTTACCATCAGCTCTTCGATGGTGGACAGCAACGTTGACTTGCCAACGGCTGTGACCCGCATCTTGATCACACCACTAAGATTGAGCGCACCGGCAAAGAGGTCAGAGCCTGCGCTGACTGTTTCAGGTAATGACTCACCTGTTACCATCGAGAGGTCGATGTCGGAAAGGCCGCTTGCAACCACTCCGTCTGCCGCGATGCGATCACCCGGTTTTACCAGCAGCAAGTCACCTCTTGAGAGATCTTGAACATCGACCTCTTCGTTTGAACCATTGGATCGCAATCTTGTAGCCACAACGGCTTGCAAGGACGCTAGGTTGGCCGCTTGATCAAAGGCGCGCCGCCGCACCATTTGATCCAGTACTCGACCGACGAGCAACAAAAAGAGAAGCACGACGGCGGCGTCGAAGTAGGTATGTTCTTGCGAGTTTGCCAGCTGAAACAAGGACAAAATGAGCGCGAACAGAACAGCGAGAGAAATAGGCACGTCCATGTTGACACTTCGTTTGCGCAAAGCCAGCCAGGCGCTGTTAAAGAAAGGACGGCCGGAGTAGGCAATTGTTGGTATCGCAATCAGTGCCGCAACCCAGTGAAAGTAGTCTCTGGTAAAGGTCCCCATGCCATCAAGGCCGCCCGACCAGACGGCAACAGAAAGCAGCATGATATTGGCAGCCGAAAACCCAGCCACAGCCATGGCAGAAACGAGCTGGTTGTCGTCGTTTGCTTTGTGTGAGTTCTGCTTTACTGCTTTGGCCGGATAACCAAGTCTATCTAGTTCCTTGGTCAAGTTTTGCTCCGTCATGGCTGAACTGTTCCAGGCAATAGTTACTTGCATCTTAGACAAGTTCACACGGGCAGACGAAACCGCTGGGAGTGCACTGAGGTTTTTCTCTATTTTGCGCATGCAACCCGCACAGTGAAGCCCCTCAACTGCGAAAGTCTCAGCGTGTAATGCTTCGGGTGAAGTATCGCTCAGCACCGTTGAATGGCCAGCGCTGGAAGCTTCGTTGTAGGTCATTTTAGGATCACTCTTTGCACCGATCGAAACATCGGTGTTTCTTGATCCTTGTGGTCCGAAAATGCGGTGACATCTACATCCCATTGACCAGGGGCTAACGCAATCTCTTGCGGGAGAACAAAGTCACTAGCCTTCGTTTTGGACAACTCAAGACTTTGGTCCATGTGAGCCTGTGTTGGTCGGCGAAAGAGGGCGATTGCCCGGGCCACCTCCGCACTGATCTCTCCGCCTTTGAGTGGGCGAAAGGACAGATTGAGTTTCCGGTTTTCCCCTTGGTCAATTTTTAGGACGGCTGACCAGCCATTCTTTTTTTGTGTCGCTGCTGAGTTCAAGACATCATTGTATTTGAGACCGTGAATATAGGCTTTTGGTTTATCCAATCCGCTCCAGGTTGTGATGGCTGTTGTCACCATGATCGTGTTGGCAATGATAAAGAGGCCGAAGAGAGAGCAGAATGCAATGAGGGCATGGTGACCTTTCAACCGCCAGCTGCTGGTCTTTGTAGAACTTGGTTGGTTCATTCGTTTGGTCCCTTGAAAAAATCATTAACGCGGTACTTGGGCCCACCCCAACGTTCGGTCAGCACAAAACTGATTGGCTTGGAGTGTGCATTAACGCTGCTTTGGGGAGCAGCCACATAGACGCGGGTTGCGAGAAGTTTGTTGCCTGCAACAACCAGGTGAATGGCCTCAACGTCATTGTCTTGGCTGCCGACTTCTGAGAATCCATAACCGCTGAGACCTTCGAGTGTCAGAAAGTAGTGCTGATCTTCCAAGGTTTTGTTGCTGACCTTGATTGTGTAGCCATTACGAACGGATCCATCTGACAAAACGACAAAGTTCGGATTGCGATCTCTTTGCACGGCAAGGTCCAAAGACTTACGGCCAAAGTAGGCGCTGCCCATGGCGATAAACACGACCGCGAGAACGGCAGCATAGACAAGAACGCGTGGGCGCAACGGTCGCCAGCCGGTTTGTTCTTTGTTGATGCGCCGTTCTATATTGGCTTCTGTGTCGTAACCAATTAGGCCAGTGGGGCGGCCAATCTTGTCCATGATTGAACTGCAGGCATCAATGCAGAGGGCACAGTGTATGCATTCCAACTGGGTGCCATTGCGGATATCGATGCCCATAGGACAAACAGAAACACAGAGGTTGCAATCGATGCAGTCGCCTCGATCATCCCAAGAGGTTCCTTTCTTGTGCGCACCTCTTGGTTCACCCCGGTCATAGCGGTATGTGACATTGAGGGCGTCTTCGTCCGTCATTGCTGCCTGGATACGGGGCCAGGGGCACATGTAGGTGCAGACTTGTTCGCGAGCGATCCCGCCCAAAAGGTAGGTGCTACAAGTGAGCAGTCCGACCCAGACGTAAGCTAAGAAAGGCGCCTGTCCAGTCACCAGACACCAGAAAAGAGTAGGTGCGTCAGCAAAGTAGAAAACCCAGGCGCCGCCCGTGAGGACCGCGACCAAAATCCAGGCGGAATGTTTAATAGCCTTCTTCGTGAGCTTTTTGACTGACCAAACACCTCGGTCATTGCGGATTTGTTGGTTTCTGTCGCCCTCGACCAGCCGTTCAATGTGAACAAAAAGATCCGTCCACACCGTTTGAGGGCAAGCGTAACCACACCAAACCCGACCAAAGAGGGCATTAACTAGAAACAATGAAATTGCACCGGCAATCATCAGACCGGTTACGAAATAGATCTCGTTTGGCCAAAGCTCGATGAAAAAGAAATAGAACCGTTTGGCCTCCAGATCAAGCAACACTGCTTGATCTGGGGCGTTGGGTCCCCGATCCCACCTGAGCCAAGGTAAGGTGTAATAGACCCCAAGCGTCATGATCATCACAAGCCATTTCAGCCGACGAAAAGTCCCATCGATTTTTTGGGGGAATACCTTTCGCCTGCTTTCAAACAGCTGGATTTCGGGGGGAGAAGTCTCGTTGACCATGCGCTCAGTTCACCTCCTATTCGCCGCCACCACGGGTGTGGATGTAAACCGCAAGTGCGCGAATGGTGACAGGGTCAAGGCGTCCATCCCAGGCGGGCATCATGCCTTTGCGTCCAGCGTGCACTGTCTCAAATATGGCCTTCTTATCTTTGCCAAAGAGCCAAATCGCGTCTCTCAGGTTGGGTGCTCCTTGTTCTCTGTCACCGGCGGCATCATCGCCATGGCAGGAGGCGCAATTGTCAGCGAATAGTGTTTTGGCCGGCTCGAGATTTTCTGTTCCATTTGCTTGTTGCCCGGAAAGGATTTGCAAGTAAGTGACCAATGTGGAGATTTCATCTTTACTCAGCATCTCATCAACACCGAAAGCGGGCATTTCAGAAAAATGTGTTTCCTCATGAGTGGCGCCAATTCCAAATCGGATACTGGTTTCAATGGCGTTAAGGCTGCCGCCCCATAACCAATCGTCATCATTCAGGTTGGGGTAGCCTTTGGCACCTCCGGCACCGCTGCCATGGCAACCAGCGCAATTATCTGCGAAGGCCGTTTTGCCAGCAGCGTAAGCAAACTCCAACAGTCCTTTGTCTTGAACAATTTTTTCTGGTTCGCTCGCGAGCAGTTGTTTGCCTAAGTCCGCGCGTGCCTCGGTGAGAGATTTTAACTCCTCAGCGACAACCGCCCTTTGGGAATAGCCGAGGAAACCTCGGGTGTAATCTTGCACCAATGGCCAGGACGGCATGAAGACCCAATAGACAACGGCCCAAAGAATGCAGACATAGAATGACCAAAGCCACCAGCGCGGAAGGGGGTTGTTAAGTTCTTGGATGCCGTCCCAATCGTGACCGGTTGTTTCCACACCGCTGTATTCATCAATAACTGGCTTGTCATTCTCACTCATCGTTTTCCCCCTCCTCATCATGCAATGGCATTTGGGCAGCATCAGAAAATTTTGCCTTGTTGCTGGGCCACAAAGCGTAACTGACGGCCGAGAGAAAAAGGACAATTAGGAAAAGCATGCCCCAGGTTTTAGAAAAAACTGCTAAGTCGAAGTAAGTCATGGTCTGTCCTTATCTGAGGTTTGCCTGGTCGTCGTAGACTGTGAAATCAACCAGAGTGCCAAGCATTTGGAGATAAGCGATCAACGCATCCATCTCCGTCACGTCTCTTGCATTGCCATCGAAGTTGCCGACTGGTGCTTTGGGATAGCGCGCGGCGAAGGCCTCATAATCATCGCTGTCCTCATCAAGCTGGGCCAAGACATCTGCCTTGGCTTTGGCAATCATTTCTTCGTCGTAGGGAACGCCGAGCATCGCGTTGACTTTCAGGTGATCGCCTATGTTGCGGTAGTCCAGTTTGGTTCCAGCCAAAAAGGCGTATCCCGGCATGATTGAACCGACCACCACTTCACGCGGATTGGCTAGATGCTCCAAATGCCACTCATTGGAATATTTGCCGCCGACCCTGGCTAGATCGGGACCAGTTCGTTTCGATCCCCACTGAAAAGGCCGGTCGTACATAGATTCCGCGGCTAAAGAATAATGCCCATAGCGCTCAACCTCATCGCGCAGAGTCCGGATCATTTGAGAGTGGCAGGTGTAACAGCCTTCTCGGATGTAAACGTTTCTACCGGCGAGCTCCAAGGGCGTGTAAGGGCGCATGCCTTCGACTTTTTCAACCGTGGACTTAAGGTAAAACAGCGGTACGATTTCTACCAAGCCGCCAATGGCAACTGTGATCAGGATACCAATGAGCAGCAGAATAGATTTACGTTCTAGTATTTGATGAAAGGTCAGAAATCTCATGCCGCTTCTCCTTGACGAAGCATCGGAGTTTTAGACGTGTCCCGTGCAACAACAGGGTTGCCACTCTTCACGGTCTTCCAAAGGTTGTACGCCATAATCAACGAACCAAGGACGAACAGCAGCCCGCCGAGTGCTCTGATAAAGTAGTAAGGATGCATGGCTTCAACAGACTCAATAAAGCTGTATTCCAGGAAGCCGTATTGATCATAGGCGCGCCACATCAGGCCTTGCATGATGCCGGAAACCCACATGGCACAGATGTAGAGAAGGATGCCAAGTGTGGATATCCAGAAGTGCCAGTTCACCAGTTTGTTGGAATAGAGCCCGTCTTTTTTCCAGAGCCAGGGGACAATGCAATAGAGCGCACCAAAACTGATGTAAGCGACCCAACCAAGCGCGCCAGAGTGTACGTGACCAATGGTCCAATCAGTATAGTGACTGAGCGAGTTAACGGCCTTGATAGACATCAAGGGGCCTTCGAATGTGGACATGCCGTAGAAGGCAGTGGACACCACCATCATTCTGAGAACAGGGTCAGTTCTAAGCTTGTCCCAAGCACCAGATAGCGTCATCATACCGTTAATCATGCCACCCCAAGACGGCATCCAAAGCATAATCGAAAACGTCATACCCAGGGTCTGTGCCCAATCAGGTAAAGCGGTGTAGTGTAAGTGGTGAGGACCCGCCCAAATATAGAGGAAGATCAACGCCCAAAAGTGGATGATCGATAGTCTGTAGGAATAGACAGGTCGGTTTGCTTGTTTGGGAATGAAATAATACATGATCGCGAGGAAACCTGCCGTCAGAAAGAAACCAACAGCGTTATGCCCATACCACCATTGGGTCATAGCATCCTGGGTTCCAGCAAAAAGACCGTAAGATTTGGAACCAAAGAAGGAAACGGGAATACCGAAGTTGTTCACCACATGCAGCATGGCGACGGTGACAATAAAGGCGAGGTAGAACCAGTTGGCCACGTAGATATGTGGCTCTTTTCTTTTGAACAGTGTGAAAAGAAAAACCAACAGGTATGTGACCCAAACCAGCGTAAGCCAAATGTCGATGTACCACTCAGGCTCCGCATATTCTTTGGACTGTGTACCGCCAATGAGGTAGCCGGTCGCCGCCATAAGGATAAAGATTTGATAGCCCCAGAAGACAAACCAGGGAGCGATTTCACCAGCCAACCTGGCTTTGCACGTCTTTTGAACAACAAAGAATGACGTCATGATCAAAATGTTGCCGCCAAAAGCGAAGATGACGGCGGAGGTGTGAAGCGGCCTAAGTCGACCAAAGTTCAAATAGGCCGTGTCGAAGTTCAAACTCGGAAAAGTCAGCTGAAGCGCTATGACCAGACCGACTGAGAAGCCGATGATGCCCCAAAAGGTCGAAGCGATTACACCAGCCTTAACCACGTCCATATTGTAAGGATCTGCGTGGTCCTGAACTTTTCCGGCTTTAGTCGCTCGAGCTGCCAAAAGAACAATGGCCGCTAGCGAAATAATGGCGATCAAGTAACCATGGATTTCCATGATCGGATCTACCCGCCGACTGGCGGCCATAAGCCCATAGAGAAAAGTGGCGCCGGAAAGAAAGAATAATCCGATCTCTCCAAAGCTGAGGGTGGGTGAGTTTTGCTGCATAGCTCCGCTTTCTGAACAAGTGATTCGTGCTAATCTAGCAAGTCGAGGGAAAGGGCAGATTGATCTAGATCAAAGCACTCAGGCACAAAGTCGCCTAAGGCAAAGCGATGACTGTTATTCTTACTAATGAAGAGCGTGAGCTCATTGCAGAGTACGGCCAAGGCTCAGTGCCTCGCTATACATCTTATCCGACTGCGCCCAATTTTCAGGATGGGCTCAATCCATTTACAAAAGAGCAGTGGCTATCAAATCTTGATTTTTCGGAGCCAGTTTCACTGTATTTGCACATTCCTTTTTGCCGAGAAATATGTTGGTACTGTGGATGCAACACAAAAGCGACGCAGTCCGACAAGCCCATTGAGGCTTACATAAAATGGCTCATTCAAGAGATCGAACAAACCGGGGCTTTGTTGCCTGGTCGGCTTACTGCGTCTCATATTCATTGGGGCGGTGGCACGCCCAACCTGTTGCAGGCGAGAGATTTCAACGCAATACTTCAGGCTGTCCACAACCATTTTGACTTGGATCCAGAAACTGAACATGCCATTGAAATCGACCCGCGCAATTGTTCAGATGATCTCATCAAGGCCTTGCCTTCACTCGGCATTAATAGAGTGAGTCTCGGCATTCAAGATTTTGACCTGAAGGTCCAACAAGCCATCAATCGGGTTCAAAGTTATGCACTCGTCGAAGGCTGCGTTGAAAAGTTAAGAGCTGTTGGCATTAAGGACATCAATTTTGATCTCATCTTGGGCTTGCCCTTCCAAACTCTTGAGTCTTTTGAGGAAACCTTAGAGCTTTCAAAAAGTCTTAAACCGTCAAGGTTGGCTGTGTTTGGTTATGCTCATTTGCCTCAACGGTTGCCGCACCAACGGTTAATACCGACAGAGAAATTGCCCAGCAGCGAGGAAAGGTTTTTGCTGAACAAGCTTGCGCAGCAAAGACTGATCGAGCTGGGTTTTGTTGAAATTGGTTTAGATCACTATGCGCTCCCAGATGACTCTATGGCCGCTCAGTTAGACAGTCATGAGCTTTCGAGAAATTTCCAAGGCTATACAACAGACAAAGCATCCTCATTGCTCGGATTTGGAGTATCAGCCATCAGCCAGTTCAAAGAAGGCTATTGCCAAAACTGGTCGACGACTAAGGACTATTATGAGGCTGTGTCAAAAGGTGACCTACCGGTGAACAGAGGTCTTGTTCTTGACCAAGAAGACCAGATTAGAGCCGAAATTATTCAACAGATCATGTGCCAGAAGAAACTTGATCTAACGACACTTCCGGGTGGTGTGGAAGCGGCATTACCTGCTTGGCTTTCAAGCCTCGAGCAATTGAAGCAATTGGAGCGCGCGGGGCTTCTGAAATTGGGTGTAGAAGAGTTGAACGTTACTGACTTGGGCCGTATTTTCTTGAGGGTTATTGCCAATGCCTTCGATGCCTATTCAAAGGACAATCTGACGCGACATGCATCTGCCCTCTAGAATTAAGTTCATTGAGCACTAGATAAGAGCCATAGAGTTTTTGTTTCTGGACAGGTCAGGTAAGCGATGCAGAACGCTGCTTATTGCAAGATGGAGTGCCAAGATTGCGGTGCACGGCATGATGCCGTCTGCGGTGTTTTGGGTTCTGATCAGCTATTGTCATTTGCTAAGCTCATTGACCAATACAGATACAAACCACAACAAGAAATTTTGGCACAGGAAGTATCCTACAATTTTTTTGGGACGATCCAAAAAGGAATGGTCAAGTTGACAAGGCTCCTGCCAGATGGGCGGGAACAGGTTGTCGGTCTGCAGTTCCCAGGCGACGTTATTGGCCGCATTGGGGATCATCCCATGCATTTCTCAGCCGTAGCTGTAACAGAAGTCGATGTCTGTGCCATGACGGAACAAAATGTTTTAAAGGCAATGAACGATTTCCCAGCCGTTAAAGACAGCTTGTTGGACAAAATCTTCAAAGCTTTGGAGGCATCGCAGCAGTGGTTGGTCGTTGTCGGTCAGCTGCATGCCGAAGAACGTGTCGTGGCCTTTATTCAATATCTTTGCGAACGCGCTGGTACCGTTTCAGACGATGATAGTGTCTCTTTCACTTTGACACTAACCCGACAGGAGATCGCAGAGATGTTGGGGCTGAAACTGGAAACGGTCAGCCGTCACTTTAGCAAACTGCGCAAAATGGGTCTCCTCTCTTTTGAAAGTAACAGCCTTTACCGGGTGAGTGACCTAGCAGCTCTGTCGGATCGCAGCGGTGAAGTGTCGGGCGTTTGGAGCGACCTCTAGAAACTATGAGGGTGCCGCCATAATTTCTTCTCTGGCTGTTTCTTCGAATGATTTGATTTTAGATTTGATGGTTTCTTCATCAAAATTGGCACCTCGTTCGGCGGTGAAATTGAGAAGAAACTTAACAACATCATCGCTATCGACTTCTCTGTTATCGGCCTCGGCCAAGTTGTTTTCGAGCGAGGATGATTGACTTACGGTCAGAGGCAGATCGTTGCTGAGCCACCAGACAAGGTGAAGATTGCGGCGCTGGCGAATCTTATCGAGCATAAAATCACGCCCACTGCGATGCAGGTCCAACACTGACTTGTTGATGTTATTCGTCGTCATAGTTCGGTTCCTTTTCTTGGTGGAGAATGAGGCGAAGAAATTCGGCGACTACCAGACCAAATGAGTTCACCAAACCCAGAATTGAAATGATGATCGGGTTATGAGATGCACTGCTGCTTGAGCCAAACTCCTGGGAAATCGCGGTCTTATCCATCTCTGTTTTTTGATCTGCAATCGTTGTGATGAAGCTCAATTTAACGACCTTTGTTTTCCGAACTTTGACCTAGATCAAAGTAGAAAATTTGGAGAGCGGTAAGATGAGAAAATAGTCAATCAGTAGAAGGAACTTACTCATGAAGACGTTTCTTGTTCATTTCTCATCCGACAATCAAGAGGATCTGAAGCTTGATCAGATCGCCGCGTTTGCCAAGCACCAAGATGCATATCTAATCGGCTTGTTCACAAAAAAGATGGTCACTTACTATGGTCACTCCGCGCCAATTGGTGCCGGTGTGACGACCTCTCTCTTTCTAAACCTCGATGAATTTCAAAAAGACGAAGATTTGGTCGCTTCACAAGTCAAAGAAAAGTTCACCGAAGCCTGTGCCGTCGCTCTCGTTGGAAATGAGTGGCGCGAGCAACGCGGTTACGCCTCGAAAATAGTCCTTTCGCATGCGCGGTTGGCGGATCTCGTAATTATGAGCCACGATGACAGTTGGTCTAATCGTACTAGTAGTTTGGACAAGTATTTGATCGGTGATGTCTTGCGAAGCTCCTCAACACCTTTTTTAATTTTGCCCAAGAAATCTGTTTTGCCGCCGGATCTTGGCTCTGCACTGATTGCCTGGAAAGAAAGCGATGAAGCCGCGAAGGCACTGAAATTGGCTCTACCTTTCATCGACAAAAGTGCAGAGATAAGAGTCCTGTCTGTAACAGGAAGGAACGAAAAAGGCCCTTTTGGTAACATCGATATTAGCTTCGTCGCCAACTTTCTTGCGCGGGCGGGCTATGAAGTCAAAGCCATCACACATGACGCAAATAGAGGCTCTGTCGGCCAGGCCATTCTTTCAGTTAGCAGAGAGCAAGATTGTGAATTGTTAGTCATGGGCGCCTACAGCCGCAATCGACTTTCAGAACAAATTTTTGGTGGTGTTACAGAGTGAGACCTCAGCATAACTAGAGGATTCCCATAGGCTGGAATATTTGGTAACTTTTGTCATGCAGAAACCTTTCGTCAGCCAACCCGAACTTTTTGTGACCACCAGCAATCTTGATCATCCAGCACTTCATGCGCTTGACGACACTGAGGCGGTTTTGGATTGGACTAAGTTCGAACCAATTTTGTCCACAATTTATGCCTCTAAAACGGGCCGCCCCAGCTATCC
>CAJQQJ010000149.1 GCA_905480445.1 uncultured Alphaproteobacteria bacterium
TCGCTGCGGTTAAAGACATCCGAGGTCTCAGCCTGTTGGGTTCTTTCAATCAATTCAAAGCCAAACTTCTCTGCTTCCTCAAGAAACTCGTCGACATTAACAGCAAACATTCGCCGACCTTCGGGGATTGGACCGTAGCGAAAAGAAATTAACAGCTTAGCGCCGTTCTTCATTAAGGGTGAAACAGCCTCAAGGGCACTGGCGCGTTGATCTTTGTCGAGGTGCATCCATACTGCACTCGAGAAGACGAAGTCGAAGTGAACTCCCAATTGGCTAACTTTTGGCAGATCAGGTAGAGCATCATCAAACCAATGGAGTCTTGGTTTGGGATGAGTTTCATGTGCCCAGGATCGAAAACTGTCCGTTGGTTCTACCGCCCAAACCTCGTGGCCTTGATCGACGAGAGCTCTGGCGTCTCGCCCTGTGCCGGCTCCAATCTCTAAGATACTGCAAGCGTCGGAAGGAAATAGATGCAAATGTCGACGATGAGCGGTTTCGAAGCTGTAGGACTCATAGGCTTCAATCAGGTTTTCCGCGTCCTTTTCGTAACCAGCATTAGTGCTCATATTTTTATCCTAGAACTGAAGTCCTTAACCGTCTTCCGACTTCCGACATTTTGTCAGGTTCGTAGATGGCGGCTAGCCTTATGTAGTTAGCGCCTGGCAGTTTTCCAGTGATCGGATCTTTTTGTGACATGATAGAACCCGGCAAAACTTGCATGCCTTGTTCTTTCCAGATCTTACGTGCCAGTTCATCGCCTTTATTATTGCCGGCATCAAACCAGACAAAAAAACCACCCTCTGGTTTGATGTAACCCGGTAAATCGGCGATTTTTTGTCCAAGCGCGTTGAGGCTTCCCTGGTAAAAGGCGCGCCCTTTTTCGACATGTTCTTCATCTTTCCACAAGGCGATTGCAGCGGCCTGGAGCGGGGTAGGCACCTGCGGTGCTCCGTAACCACGCATGATAGCGAAGCCGTTCATAAACTCTGCATCACCGGCAACAAAGCCGACTCTAAGGCCCGCTGCGCCAGAGCGTTTTGAAAGAGAGTTGTAGCAAATCACATTCTTGAAATGATCACCGAGTTCTTCGGCTGCTTCCAAGCTCCCTGTTGGTGCTTCGTCGTAGTATAGTTCTGAGTAACACTCATCAACTGCTAGGATGAAATCATATTGCCGGGCAATCTTGATCGCCTTTTGCAGATTCTCTTTTGAAAGAATAGAACCAATCGGATTGTTAGGTGCGCACAAATAGAAGATGGCCAGCCGTTCAAGATTTGCCTTGGGAAATGAGTTCCAATCCGGGGCAAAGTTATTCTCTTTGTAAAGACCGTAAGGAATCGTCTCAGCTCCAGCCGACAATCCCGCTCCATAGTAGACATGGTAGGCGGGGCTGGGCGTCATAACGACGGGCTTCTTGCCTTTCAGCATCTTTTCCTTGCGCATAACGGCGGTGATAGCAGAGAGGAAGAGAGCTTCCTTGGACCCAGCACAAGCGGAGAGTTCGGTGACGGGATCAACTTTCCCCATGAGACTTGGATAGCGTTGGCCCATCCAAGTAGCTACAGTTTCCCGATATTCCATCGTGCCGAGTGCATGAGGATACTTAGTCCAAAGGTGCGAATTTTGATTTATGGCATCTTGAACAAAGGCGGGTGGCGGAACTGTCGGTTCACCGATATGCATTGAAATGCGGTCGCCCTCATAGGGGCTTTCACCTAGAACCAGCGGCAGTTTATGATAAGGATAGTCAAAGATTTGATCGTAGCGGTAGGTCATAACAAAGCACACCAAAAGGAACTGTTTTGCATTGATAGCCGTTCGTTAAAATTTAGCAAGAGGCAGCCAACCGGCCTCAGTTCACACTTTGGGACACTATGATGAAAATCCGTGAAGCGAGAGCAGAAGATTTCGACGGCGCCATGGCGCTTTATCAAGAGCTGACAAGTGATAAGGGGACTTTAGCGCAGGGTGAACAGGCACGAACACAGTGGGAGACGATCTTAAACTATCCTGGAACAACAGTGCTCGCCGCCGACTTGGACGGACGTGTAGTTTGTCTCGTTACGTTGCATGTCTTGCCTAATTTGACTGTTGGAACGCGCCCCTATGCTTTGATTGAAAATGTTGTGACAACTTCGGCGTTACACAGGAAAGGTATCGGCAAGCAGGTGATGCAAGCCGCAATTGACTGTGCTTGGGCAGAGGACGCTTACAAAGTCATGTTGCTGACGGGCAAGCATCGCGGTGCCAAGGCCTTCTATGAGAAAGTTGGCTTTAACGACGATGAAAAGCACGGCATGATCATCCGGAAGACCTAGTCACAAATTTTGGGGTTACTTGAGTCTTAAAAGATTAGCAACTGCGTAACCCGTTGCCTTCAGATACCTTGCTTCTTTGGCAAAATCTGTTGGAATGGCCTCCAGTCCTAAACCGTTCGTGTAACGGTTCATGAAGCTAAAGGCGCAGCAAACCGCAATAGCGTCATAGAGCGCTCTTTCGGACCAACCTGCATTTATAACGGCGTCCCAATCTTCTTGTGTCAGGCTCGGTGCTTCCTCTGTCAGTTTCTTAACGTAGCGAAAAATTGGTTTGAGATTAGCCTCGATGTTTGCTGTTTCAATCTCGTTGATCAGTTCGCTGACGAGCCCATCATTTATCCCATATCCAACTGCGGTGGCTTCGTGGGCGCCTAAACAGTAGGCACAATTGTTAAGAGCAGAAACGTAGGCAGCAATTAACTCTCTTTGAGCAACAGACAGTGGCGAATCTTCGGACCGCATAATCAATTGCTGCATATCCAAAAGTGGGCGCTCCATGCCAGTGTCAAAGGCTTTCATCGCGTGGTGGACTTTTGCATTTTGCTTAAGTGCGCTGGGGAAAGGCATAGTTAAAACCCGATTGTGACTATAAATATATAAATGGAATAATAGTCATGTTTTGATCCGTCAAATAAAACTGCTAATATGGGATTTCATTAACTCGGAAAACAGCTCGTGCATCCCCTTAATCCAGATTTGCTTTTTGGTTCTGACATCAGGCGCTATTTTCAGGATGCTTCACGTGGGCAGCCGAAACGTGAACGCACCAAAGCCCTATTGTTGGACGCGGTCATTGATGCCATTGCGACGGAAGGTTTGCATGGCGCAACGATAAAAGAAATAACTGAGCGGGCAGGGGTTGCGCATGGGACGTTTTACAATCATTTCGTTAGCCAAGATGAGGCTTTCCTGGCGGCAGCCATTGCTATTACCAGTGAAGTTTTTCAAGTTTTAGAAACGGGACCAGCGCGGCCAGAACAAGAAGATCAAGCGCTCGTCATGGGCTTGATGATGTTTATGGATATAGCAATCGGGATACCAGCATGGGGCCATGTTCTCGTGGCAACGGCGGGTTTGGTTGAGGGGCGTTCTGTGAAGCCCATCGGCGCGCTGGAGGAAATGCTGCGAGCCGGTCATTCAAAAGGCATCTTTCGCGTAGAAGTTACGGATCTTTTGTCTCATCAAATAAGAGCCCTGCAATCCGTAGCGATAACAAAAAACCTGACCGGGGAAGTTGACCGTTCCGATCTGATTGCTACTTGCGAAGCCGTATTGCGTGTTTTGGGGCGAACAGCAGAAGAAGCCCATGGCGTTGTTCGGAAACTGATGGAGGGGAACTGATCCGCATGAAATTAGTCTGGATGTCAGACCTTCACTTTGTTGCGGGCAAAGAGCTGGTGATTGGCCATGATCCACGACAGCGACTAGAAGCGGCCATCAAGCGTATTAACGATCACCATAGCGACGCTGACTATTGTGTGATTTCAGGGGATCTTGTCAACCGAGGAACGAAGAGCGATTACGAAGAGTTACGGCTGCTCTTGGATCAATTAATGATCCCCTATCTGCCAATGGCAGGAAATCATGACAACCGTTCTCTGCTTAAGTCTGTCCTACCCATTCCTGAAGGGATGAGGGAGTTTGTCCAGTATTCAGTCGACAGCGACCAGGGGCTCATCCTTTGTTTGGACAGCCAGAAAGAAGGCCAGGATTGCGGTGAGTTTTGCCGTGAACGCAGTGCCTGGCTTGAACAAGAGCTTGAGCGCGCAAGTGGGAAGCCAGCATTAGTTTTCATTCATCATCCGCCCGTTGCACTCGGACTGCCAATGCAGGATCAGGACCGGATGGAAGATGGAGAAGCCTTCTTAGAACTCCTCAACAAGTATTCCAATGTAGCCCATCTTTTCATCGGCCACGTCCATCGCCCTATTGCTGGTCAAATGGCAGGTATCTCCTTCACGACAATGCGTTCCGTACTTTACCAAGCACCAGCGCCGGTTCCTGTCTGGGATTGGGGTAGCTTTCGACCTGGCCAGGAGGCTCCAGCTATTGGTGTTGTGACGGCTGATGAAAACTCAGTGATCGTACAGTTTGAGCAATTTGCGGATTTTGAGACGGAATCAACTTAATGAAGCAAATGAACGTGCTTGTTGTAGGTGCTGGGCCGACGGGTTTGACTGCTGCTGTTGAATTGGCAAGGCGTGGGGTGAATGTTGACGTTATCGATAAGCGTGAAGCAGCATCTGGATGGTCTCGCGCCGTTGGTATACAGCCGCTTAGTCTTGAGTTGTTGAGGCCGTCTGGGGTGGCGGGTGCGCTGTTAGAAGAGGGTATTCGATTTCAATTTGCCAAATTTTATCGCGAGAAAGAATTGCTAGCGACGATGCCTTTTGCTTTGCCAGATAAAGAACTCTCTTTTATTTTAGGTTTGGCTCAGGATCGCACCGAGATTCATTTGCGAGATGCCCTCGAACGTTATGGTAGGGTTCATTATGGCGTTGAGTTGGAGGAGGTAAGCCAAGACGAGGAGCAAGTTTTTGTTACTTTGGAAAATTCACCACAGGGATTGGCAACATCTTTCGACTTCTTGATCGGCGCCGATGGCGTGCGCAGTCGAGTGAGGGAGCAAGTTGGGATTTCTTACCCCGGGTTCGATCTGCAAGGAAGATGGTCAATCGCAGATGTTAATGCAGACTATTGGGTTCATCCAGATGCCCTTACTATTTGCCAACTTGCCGATGGCAACTTAGCTTTCGTTGTTCCCTTAGAATCGAACCGGTTTCGCGTGATTGCCTCCACGGCCGATGCGTTAGCGGCTTTACCGCTCAGAATGAATGTTACTTCCATCAGACGTGCTGGCGATTTCTCGATTTCGATCCGAGTTGCTGAAAGCTTTCAAAAAGGTAGGGTTTTCTTGGCGGGAGATGCTGCTCATTGTCACTCTCCCGTCGGTGGCCGTGGTATGAATTTGGGGATAGCAGACGCGGTTGAACTGGCGCGGCGTTTGGTTGATGGAAATGCTGATGGTTACTCAGACTGCCGTCACAAAATTGGAAAGGCAATTGTCGGTAAAAGTGAACAAGCCCGCAAGATTCTAACAGCAACCAATCCTCTTATCCGTTTAGGAACCTATGGAGTGATGAAGCTGGTCGACCGCTCACCATTTCTACAGCGGCGGGTGGCAATGCAAGCTCTGTACGATTAGTCCTTCATTACGCGCGCTGAACCAGAGACCCTAATAGAGCTGCCTGGCTCATCACCGATCTCGGCACCGATCAAAGATCTCATGCCCATGTCTTCACCCTGAACGATGGAAATTTCTCCGCCGTGTGGCCAGCTTATGTCGCGCAGGTAACCACAGAGGGCCGCTGTTGCAGCACCAGTGGCAGGATCTTCGTAGACACCGCCGGATGCGAAAGGATTGCGGGTGTGGAACATCTGATCGTTTTCGGCGTAGACGATACAGACTGTGATGAAACCATTGCGATGCATAAAGGCTTTGCCTGCCTCAAGCTCGTAGGTCATTGCCTTTAGTTTTTCTCTACTGCTGAGCGCGATAACGAGAAAGTCTGCGCCCGCATTTGCGTGGGCAATGGGAATGCGAGAGTCTAGGTCGGCTTCTGTGTAGCCAAAGAGGCTGAGCGCTTCGGCTTTGAGCTCCTCCGAAACAGGAAAGCTTTTTGTCGGCGGTGACTGCAGGGCTGCGGAAATGATCGCCCCTTCTTTTTTGCCTTCAACCGTGATGTTTACCTTTGATAGTTCTAGCGAGAAGACCTGATCACCGTTCTCCAACGCCAAAGCGGCACCAAGGGCTATTGTGGCATGGCCGCAAAAGGGGACCTCGGTCTCGGGAGAGAAGTAGCGAACTTTCCATCTGTTTTTGACGGGGGCTGCGAATGCAGTCTCAGAGAAGCCAACTTCTGCCGCAACGCGCTGCATTGTTTCACTGTCAGGAAGATTGTTGCTGATGACGACACCGGCCGGATTGCCACCTTGATTGCCGTCAGAAAATGCCGAGAGTCGCTGAATTTTCATTGTCTATCCAATAGATCTTAATCGTGGGAGTTCTCATGTAAGTCTTGGGAGTAAAGCTTCAAGCACCAAGCTGCTTTTTCATTTCCAGGAAGGTTACTTTTGCATAGCCGTCATGGCTACCTTCCTTCGAAATCTCAAAGCCCATTGCAGCAAAGGCTTTCTGGTTTTCGGTTAGCTCAATCCTGACCTCTAGTGTCATCTCGGAAAGCTCCATGCTTCTTGCCTGGTTTTCCAATTCTCTCATCAGAACTCTGCCTATGCCCTGTCCTTGGTAGTCTGGGTCTACGGCTAATTTACCAACATAGAGCGAGGATTGGTTAACTTTGCCAAAAATGCACCCAACCAACTTCGCACTATCATGCGCTAAGTACAAAATTTCGTCCTTAGATTTTTCTTCCAGGTTAACGGCGTCAAAAGAATGAAGCGAAGAAGGGGGATCTATTCGCTCGTCCATAAATGCATAACTACGCTGCAGGAGGCCCAACAACTCGCTCCAGTCCCGAAATCGAGCGTCAGTTTTTCTTATGGTCAGCATGAACTTTCTCGATTTGTGATGCCCTGGCACATGTGATTAAATTTCTTCAATTGATGACACATCTGAGAAAGACTGACCATGCCTGATAGTTCTGTCAATCCCATTCGAACAGGTCCACTTGCTGATAGCTATTACGAGAAAGGCTATCTGTTTCCAGTTAACGTATTGACCGAAGACGAGGCAGTGTCTTATCGCGAAGCTCTTGAGAGCTTAGAGGCCCGCCTGGGGGACTTGAAAATAGGTAACAAGAGCCAATTGAATTTCCCGCATCTGATCTTCAAATTCGCAAATGAACTAGCCCGACATCCAAAAATCCTAGATGTCGTAGAGGAGTTGATTGGGCCCGATATTTTGCTTTGGGGTAGTACCTTCTTCATCAAGGAACCCCAAACTGAGAGTTACGTCAGTTGGCACCAAGACATGAAATATTGGGGGCTCGATGATACAGATGGGCAGGTCAGTGCCTGGGTTGCTTTGAGTGATGTCAAACAAATCCACGGCTGCATGCAGTTTGTGCCGGAAAGTCACAAGGGGGCTATGGTTGATCACAACGACACTTTCGCTGAAGACAACTTCTTGACGAGAGGACAGGAAGCCCAAGTGGAAATTGAAGAGAATGATTTGGTTCACTGTGAACTAGATCCAGGACAGGTCTCATTTCACCATGGCAAGTTGTTGCATGCCTCGGCACCCAACCGATCAGATGATCGGCGCATTGGTTTCGCCATTCAGTTCATTGCTCCGCACGTCAAACAAACAATCGCGCAAAAGGACTATGCTGTCCTCGTGCGTGGAGAAGACCGGTTTGGCCATTTTGAACTGGTTCAACCACCGTCCTCCGACCTGTCACCCGAAAGCCTCGCGTTACATGCCAAAGTCATGGGCTATCAAAACGAAGCTTTGTACGACGGTGCGGAAGACGCCGACAGATAGCTTTGCTTAGCGGGAAGGAGGCTTGTGCTACGGGCGGCCTTTTTCGACCCAAAACATGATCAGCAATCCCACTGCTGGTAAGATCAAGAAGCTCGCAATCAGTGGGGTTGCCGTGCCCGCGAACAGGCTGCCAAAAAAGATGGCAAGTGGGATAGACATCAGGTTTGAGGTCGCAGACGTTATAGCGGCACCAATGCCAGCGATATGACCAAGGGGCTCCATCGACAAAGCCATGAGGTTACCGAATAAAATGCCCGTGCAAAAGAATATAGCTGCAAAGAGAATGATAAAGGCCCAGAAGGGTGGCTTGCCATCGTAAGACAGTGACAGCAACAAAAGAACCGTTGCCAGTATTATGGAAATAACAAGGGCAACCATTGTTAGTTTTCTCATACCAAGTGTCATCACCAGTTTGCCGTTCAACAAAGAAGCTGCTCCGATAAAGAGTGCTAAGACAGCGAACCAACGTGTGAAAGTGGCCTCATCAAGCCCGTACACAATTTGAAAAACTTGGGGGGAAGTGCCGAGGTAAGTCACGAAAGCTCCAAATATAAAGCCGGAAGCAAGGGTGTAACCAATCGCTTGGCGG
>CAJQQJ010000150.1 GCA_905480445.1 uncultured Alphaproteobacteria bacterium
ACGAGTGAAAGACCACGCAAGACAGAGGTTGCAGCTGCCCTTCGGCGCTCGATGTCCCTATCACCACTGGACAAGGTCGAAAGCATAGCGACGGCCCCAAGTGTTAGTACAGATCCAACAATCAATGATCCGGTTGTCATACCAGCAGCCCTTTGTTCTCCGCTTAGACGGTTGAAGCGTATAGTTGCTTCTACGATTTGCGGACTGGCTTTCAATGTTTCACGAATTAGCATTAGAGGCGGTAAGAAAAGCGTAAAGAATAATGCAAAGTCTAAGCCCCGTTCAAGGGGGAACCAATCCCCCGTCATGCCGCCAAACAAGGTAGCAGCAAGCACGACTGGAACGAAGAGGATCAAGCTAAACCGTTTGGCGTTTGGTAGGGTGAGTGAGAGGAAGATCCCAAAAAGTGCTAACCTAGTCCAGTCGAGCCATTTTCCATCGTGAACAATTGAGAGCACGCCGAGAGCCCACAATAGCAAGGCTAAAGGCGCTAAAGACTGCCTTAATGAGTGCTTTAGATTTTCAGAACTAAAAGTCAGGATCTTGTCTTTCTGGCAATAAGCCTAGATATCGGCCATAAGTATTTAGTTAACAAGTTAGTTAAAAATAGGTTTCACTCAAGATGTCCAACAAAAAGAAAGTTCTTATCGCTCAATCGTTTCATCCTGATGGGATGGCTTTGCTAGAAGCAAGAGACGATGTGGAAATGATCATCACGGAAAACTTGAGTGAAGATAACCTTACAGAACTAGCTAAAGGCGTTCATGCGATTACGACACGCAATGCAGAGATCACTGGCAGGATCATGCGAGAAGCGCCCGATTTGATGATAGTTTCGAGGCATGGTGTTGGCACGGACAATATCGATTTTACTCATGCCAACCCTCGAAAAATTCCGGTTGCTATCGCCGCGACTGCTAATGCTGTTTCGGTCGCTGAGCAAGTCATGATGTTTTTGTTGGCGCTGGCGAAAGACGCCAAGTGGTACGACGCAGAGATGCGCAATGACAATTTTGGCTGTCGCCTTTCTATGAAGGCTATAGACGTTCAACAAAGAACGGTGCTCATCTTAGGAGTTGGCCGTATTGGTCGCCGAGTAGCTCGTCTGGCCAAGGCATTTAATATGCGAGTGATTGGTGCAGATCCCTACCTGAGCGAAGACGAAATGAGAATGCGTGACTGTGAACCGGTTCGTGATTGGCATGCTGTTTTGCCGGAAGTTGATTTCGTAACCGTCCACACGCCCAAAACGCCGGAAACCATCGGAATTCTATCAACATCAGAATTAGAGGCTTTGCCCAAACATGCAATTGTCATCAATTGCGCCCGCGGTGGCTTGATCGACGAAGATGCGCTTTATGAAGCTTTAACCAGCGGACAAGTAAGAGCTGCAGGTGTCGATGTCTTCAACGTAGAACCCACAACGCCAGACAACAAGCTGCTGCAACTCGATAACTTGTTGATGTCACCTCATAGTGCAGCGACAACACAAGAAGGAGCAAGGCGTATGGGTATTTCTTGCGCTCAATCAGTTTTGGACTATTTTGACGGCAAGCTTGATCCAGACTTTGTCTTCAACGCCAAAGAAATCAACTATCAGCAAGGACAATAAACATGCGCGAGAATACTATCAAAAGCTATCTAGAAAAAGGTAGCAAGACGGTTAACGGTTGGTGTTCAACACCCAGTCCTTTTACAGCTGAAGTTCTGGCGCATTGTGGTTTTGATTCAGTCACAATTGATTTACAGCACGGTCTGATCGACTACCAAATGGCGCTGTCGATGATGCAGGCGATTAACACAACTGATACCCCCGTCATGTGTCGCGTGCCTTGGTTGGAAAATGGCATCATCATGAAAATGCTAGATGCAGGCGTTGCCGGCGTGATCTGCCCGATGGTGAACACAGCTGAGGATGCTGAGAACTTTGTTGCTGCTTGCTACTATCCACCAAGGGGACGCCGCTCATTTGGCCCTACGAGAGCCGTCATGCATTGGGGTGGCGACTATGCCAAAAAGGCCAATGATCAACTGCTCAAGATCGCGATGATAGAGACTGTCGAAGCTTTGGAGAACATGGACGCGATCATGTCGACGCCAGGATTGAATGGCATTTACATCGGGCCGTCAGATTTGTCTTTTTCAATGGGCTTTGAGGCGCGCCTCGATCCAGTTGAACCTGCTGTCGTGGAAGCAGTCGCTAGGATCAGAGACAATGCGCACAAGCATGGACTGTTCTGCGGTCTGCATTGTTCAGATCCTGATTATGCGAAGGCAGCACAGGCAGCTGGTATGAATTTGGTTTCCATTCCTTCAGACAATCGCTTGCTTATGGGCGCCTGTAAGGCATGGATTGCTGGCGTGAAAGGTGGTGAAGCAGAAGAGGGAGCTAAGAGTTACTAATGAGATACGCGTTTGTTTTTGTTCTAATTCAGTTTTGGGCAGCGATTGCATCCGCTGAAGATCATCAAGTTTCCCACAAGGATTATGTTCTCGGAAACTCATTGCTTACACTTTATCATGAGTTCGGGCACGCGCTTGTCGATAACCTCAATCTCCCTGTTTTGGGCAGGGAAGAAGATGCTGTCGATTTTTTTTCGATTTTGATGATTGAGAACAAATTTCATTCGAAAGTAATTACACAGAGCCAAGAGGTTCAGCTTGATGATTTTCTTTGGTCGACCGCGGATGTTTGGTTGGCTTATGCCGAATCTGAAGAGGGGGAAGAAAGCAACTTCGCAAGCGAGCATTCTTTAGACATGCAAAGATTCAATAGCCATATCTGTTTGGTCTATGGGTCAGATCCAGATTTCTATAGCAATTTGATTCAAGATTTCGAGTTGGAAGAAACCGAATTTGAAAACTGTGAGGATCGCTTTTCGCGGATTGAAGCAAGTTGGATGAGTGTGTTGGAACCTAGTTTACAGCAAGGCAGTGACCCGAACGATGACAACGAAATCTTGGTTTTTATCCATGAGCCTAACAATCCCGAGTTAAAGCCATTTTTTGACTGGGTCAGAAATTGGCCCTGGTTGGTAGATCTGCAAACTTCTTTGTCTTCTACGTTGATTCTACCTAAACCGATCACACTCAGCATCACTGAGTGTGGGGAACCCAACGCTTTTTTTGACAGCGAGGATAATGGCATCACTCTTTGCTATGAGCTGATGGCCGAATATTCAGAGTTCTATCATCAGCTCCAATAACGCAAAGTATATAAGAACGTAAGACTACATCCGAGCACTATGATTCCAACCCTAATAATGGGTTGTGGAATGTTGAGTGCGAATTTTACACCGAAGTAGCCACCAATTACTGCGCCACTCATCATGGTTAAGGCTTCGGGCCATGAAATTTTAGCACTGAATGTGAACAAACCTATCCCCAGGATCGTGACAACAGTGATCACCAAGTTCTTGATGGCATTTGCTTCGTGGTAAGAACTGTGCCCCATCACCGTTAAGACGGCCAAAAGTACCACACCGTAACCTGCCCCAAAGTATCCGCCGTAAACGGAAAAAACAAAAAGAAGCAGCAAAGCCAATGGGCTGTCCTTGTCGAACAATCCAATGTTTTTTCGGTCCAGCCATCTCTGGACAGCTGGTCCTAGTGCATAGGTAATCGTCGCAAAGCCCATCAATGGCGGAATGATCGCGCGAAAGACGATCTCATTTGTCAAAAGAAGCAGGAGGCTGCCTATCAGTCCACCAGCAGTGCAGCTGATAAGGTAGGGGATGCAAACACGACCTATTTCCTTGAATGTAGCTCTGTAAGCAACAGTGGCCATCAGGTTTCCAGGCATGACTGCCACGAAGTTTGATGCATTGGCAACAGTGGGAGGAAGGCCCGCAAAAAGAAAAATTGGAAAGGTCATGAAAGTTGAACCACCACCCACGGCGTTGATCACGCCAGCAATAAGGCCGCCACCGAACAACAGCAGCATAATCTCTATCGTCATCGGCGGTTTTCCTTTTCTGTTCCAATCTCTCTATCGATGGTTTATTTGATCAGCAAGAAAAAGGAGCCAAAACTTGTCACGAGCCATCAAAGTAGCCCCATCCCTGTTAGCTGCCGACTACGGTCGCTTGACGGAAGAAGTTCAGGCAATCACCGCAGCTGGCGCGGACTATCTGCATTTGGATGTCATGGATGGGCATTTCGTGCCAAATATCTCTTTCGGTGCAGACATTATCAAGGCTCTGCGACCAGCAAGTGATATCACTTTTGATGTTCATCTCATGATCTCACCGGTTGATGCCTACATTGAAGGATTTGTAGAGGCAGGTGCTGCGATTATTTCAGCCCATGTTGAGGCAGGGCCTCATTTGGACAGAACACTTCAACTGATCCGCTCATTCGGTGTCAAAGCTGGGGTGGCGTTGAACCCTTCAACGCCCATAAGTTCGCTGGAATGTGTGCTTGATCGGATTGATCTCGTTTGCTTGATGTCTGTTAATCCTGGCTTTGGTGGCCAGAAATTTATCCCGAATACAGTTAACAAAGTTAGGCGGCTGCGTGAGCTACTGGGCGATCGACCGGTAGAAATCGAGATTGACGGCGGAGTAACAAAAGAAACCGCTGGAGCTTTGATTGAGGCAGGAGCAGATGTATTGGTCGCTGGGACAGCTGTTTTTCGCCAACCTGATTACGCTGATGCCATTGAAGCAATCCGTAACGCTTGATGTTCACTGGAAAAAGAGCGCTGGTCTTTGACCTTGACGGTACCTTAATCGATTCAGGCCCAGACATAAGATACGCGCTAAATTTACTGCTCGAGGAAGAGGGACGTCGAACCGTTAATCAAGATGAGGGAAATTCATTTATTGGCAAGGGTATTCTCAACCTCATTAAACAAGCTTTTATTGCGACGGGTTCTCCCATAAAAAAGCAAGATGAAGATTTATTTTATGAGCGGTACTTAAAACTCTACGCCACTAATATGTCGCGAGAGACTTTGGTTTATCCAGGTGTCTTCGAAAGTCTAGATAAGTGGCAACGTGAAGGCTGGCTAATGGCCATCTGCACTAACAAAGCCATTGGTTTAACGATTCCGTTACTAGAAAACCTGGGATTAGATAGCTATTTTTCTGTCGTCATTGGTGGCGATTCAACGGCCAGACGCAAGCCTTGGTCTGATCCACTTGATGAGACCTTACGATTGCTTGCTGTCGGACATGACCAAGCAATCATGGTCGGTGATTCAATAAACGATATCGAATGTGCCAAATACGCCGATGTTCAATCT
>CAJQQJ010000151.1 GCA_905480445.1 uncultured Alphaproteobacteria bacterium
ATTTAGTTTTTCAAATCGTGAAAGGAAACGGCCATGAGACTTAAAAACAAAACAGCAATCATCACTGGTGCCGCAGGTTTCATTGGCAAAACTACAGCTGAAATATTTAGAAGAGAAGGTGCCAACGTCGTACTGACGGACCGAGACCTCGACCTGCTCCAAAGAGAGACTAAGCATTTCGCGGATGAACAAACCCTTTGCCTCCAGGCCGACGTAACTTCTGTTGAAGATACCAAACAAGTTGTTAGATCAGCAGAAGAAAAATTTGGCGGGATCGATATCTTCTTTGCCAATGCCGGGATAGAAGGCGTCTCCAACCCCATCTCAGACTATTCTCTAGATGTCCACGATCAGGTAATGGACATAAACGTCAAAGGGATCGTCATTGGTCTGCAATCCATTTTGCCTGCGATGAGAGATGGGGGCTCCATCATAATGACTTCCTCTATTGCTGGCCTCATTGGCTCGCCCGTCAATATTTCATATTCGGCGTCCAAACATGCCGTCATCGGCCTACGGCGTTCGGCGGCAATTCCTGCGGGGGAAAGAGCCATCAGAGTGAACTCAATTCATCCTGGGTTCGTCGACAGTCCTATGCTCAACCGATTGATGGAGCAACGAGGGGATATTGATGTCGTCCGCGAACAGTTTGTTCAAAAAACCAAACTTGGTCGCCTCATTCAGGTCGAGGAAATAGCAGAAGTCGTGGCCTTTTTGGCTTCTGATGCCAGCCGCGCAATCACCGATCAAGCGATTGTCGTCGATGGTGGTGTATCCCAATAACCGGTTGTGTCTAAGTACCGGCTTCAAGTTCTTTGGCATAGAGCAAGTAATAGTTGCGCGCCGTTGCATTGATCTCTAGATCCGCCATTTTGCGCATAGCTGCCAGCTTTACGCCTGTAGCTGCTGGTACAAAATCGCCCAGAACGATCAATCGATCCGCCAGTTCCATCGCCCACTGACTGTCATCTTCTGCTAAGGCTTCCTGTGCAGAGGTCAGAACCTTATCTGCGCCACCGGCCAACTTCACGGACTTGGCTGCCTCCTCCTTTGGCGGTAGACGGTTGAGGTTAGTCGGGTTGCCATCGAACCAGCCTAACGTGCCAACCACGTAAGCTTTAACAGACCAAGAAACCTTGCCGTAGAATTCTTGCAAAAAGGATTTAGAGGCCAGATGGTCAGGAAGTTTTATTTCCCCAGCCAATTCCTCAAGGCCTTTGCCAGCATTCATCCCAGCTGCTGCTTCCGCAATGATGTACCGGATTGCGTCACGGTAATCTTCTAAGGTGGCCCGAATTTCTTCTTTGCCAAAGATGGGTCTGCCGTGGCCTGAAACCAAAATGGCTGGCTCTAGATCAATCATGACATCAAGGCTGTCCGCCCAAGCATCGAAATCACGATAAGGCGTACCACGTATCGCATAGAGGTTCGGGAAAATTGGATAGAAGTTGTCAGCGCAGAACAGGATTTCCTGATCCTTCAACCAAACCATCATGTGGTCGGGTGTCTCTCCCGGTGCGTGAACCAAATCGAGATCTAGTCCGCAGCGGGAAATTGTCACCCGGTCCTCAGAAATCCGCTTGTTAGGAGGGATATGCCCGGCACCTATACCTTCGGTGGGGCGATCACCAGGGCCAAGCCCCATGTTGACACGTTCATCTGGGAACGACAGCCCAATACCAAACTGGCGCTTTGTTCTCGCCATGATGGCAGCATTGGGCGCGGGGCGCGATTCATCGATATTCACAATATCCGACGAAAACTTAGCATGCGCCATAATCTCGATGTCACGTCCCCCAGACATAACCGTAGCGCCGGAGATATGATCGCGGTGGGAGTGAGTGTAGATGATCGTCTCTATTGGTGCCTTACTCTTCTCTTTGAACAGAGCGAGAATGTTCTCGGCAGCCTTAGTCGAGTCCGTTGTATCGATGACAACGTTGCCTTCCTCACCAACCAACATATGCGCGTTTGAGGCACCGTATCCGACGGCAGTGAACACCCCAGGTGCAAGTTCAAAGAGTTCCTTTCTGAATTCTTCGGAATGTTTTACCAAAGCTGGGTTGGGTGCCATTTAAATTCCTCTTTTCGCGACAACTGTTAGGTTATGATAGTCAGTTCAAAAAGAACGTCCATTCGTATTTCTGCTTTCGGTTCATTGAGCCTAACAATTTTGGGTGCAAAACAGCTTGCCCGCTTACAGAGTTTGAAAACCGTAAGATTTACCGGATTTAGTGCGGGAGACTGTGGAAATTGCTGACAAGGCCTCAGCCAAGGGTCTATCGTCTAAATCAAGACTGGCCGCTGCATAACAAAAGAAAGATGGATCTGAATTCATGAGCACAACTGTCGCTAAGTTTGTTGTTGATCAACTAATCGCCAACGGCATTGACCAACTCTATTGTTTGCCTGGTGTGCAAAACGATCCCTTTTTCGATGCCTTGTATGATCGCAAAGAAGAGTTGGTTCCAATCCATACCCGCCATGAACAAGGCGCGGCTTACATGGCGCTTGGTGCGGCCCTAGCGACTGGAAAGCAGCAAGCCTTTTGTGTCGTGCCTGGCCCAGGATTTCTCAACGCCTGCGCTGCGCTTTCAACCGCTTATGCAGTCAATGCGCCGGTGATGGCTGTTGTTGGCCAAATTCCCTCAGGCGCACTCGGCAAGGGTTTCGGGCTACTTCATGAAATCAACGACCAAATTGGTACCATGCGTGGCCTCACCAAATGGGCCAATCAAATTCACAGCGGAGAAGCTGCAGCCAAACTTATCCCAGAGGCATTCATTGCTCTGAACTCGGGGCGGCCGAGACCTGTGGGTTTTGAGGTTCCCATCAATGTCTGGCGCGCAGAGGTAACTGCTAGCGGTCAAATGCCTCAAGGTGAAAACCGCCCGGCAGTCGACAATGACAAAATCACTGCAGCAGCTCGCCTGCTGAAGAACGCCAAAGCTCCCATGATTATTGTTGGCGGTGGTGCCCAGGATTCCAGCCTTGAAATCAATCTTTTGGCCAAGGCTTTATCCGCCCCTGTTTGCGCTTTCCGCAATGGCCACGGTGTGGTTGCATCGGACAATCCACTTTCTCTCAATGCTCCAACCGCCCACAAACTGTGGGATAAAGTCGATGTTGTCATTGGCTTGGGCAGCCGCATGCAGAGCCAACGTATGCAATGGGGCAATGACGAAAACCTAAAAGTCATCCACATAGACATAGATGAAACTGAACTCACTAGGATCAGCTATCCAACGATTGGTGTTCACGCTGATTTGCATGATGCGCTGCCTGCTTTGTTGGCTGAAATCGAAGGTCACGAAGTCACGAGAAGCGATTGGCTGCAAGAAGTGGCAGAAACAAAAGCATGTATGGCTGCTGTTGTTGCCCAACAACTAGCACCGCAGTTGGCATGGCTCGATGCCATACGGGCAGAATTACCGCGCGAGGGTCTCTTCGTTGATGAGCTAACCCAGGTTGGGTATGTTTCTCGCTTCGCCTTTCCAAGCTATCTGCCGAGAACTTTCCTGTCGACTGGCTATCAAGGTACTTTGGGTTATGGGTTCGCAACCGCTCTCGGGGCGGCCAATGCAAGAAGAGATGTGCCTGTCGTATCGATCGCTGGCGATGGTGGCGCGCTGTTTACGATGAACGAGCTGGCAACCGCTGTTCGGCATTCAATCCCCCTCACCTCGATTGTTTTTAATGATAATGCTTTTGGCAACGTTCGCACGCTGCAGCGCGAGAACTTTAACGAGCGCTACATCGCTTCAGATCTCACCAGCCCCGATTTTGTGAAGATGGCAGAGGCCTTCGGTGCTCGTGGCATGAGAGCCGAAACACCGGAACACTTGAGAGCTTGTCTCCGGACTTCATTCGACAATCCTGCACCAACAGTGATCGAAGTACCAGTCGAGAACTTTCCGTCCCCCTGGGACTTTGTGCTTCAGCCACAAGTCCGCGGCGAAATCAAAGGTGGCCCGAAAGTTTTCTAAGGATTGCGATGGGGCTGATCAATGGACCAGGCAATTCAGAAAGAGTTTGATTTCATAGTGGTTGGTGGTGGTTCTGCGGGCTGCGTTATGGCGGCGAGGTTGGCAGAAAGCGGCCGTTTCTCTGTCGCCCTGATCGAGGCTGGTCGTGTTGACAGCAATCGTTGGATCCACATACCCGCGACCTTTTTCAAGGCCCTCCAATCCCAAGATGCCACGGCCTACCTTTCTGACAACGACCCTACGCTCAATGATCGTAAGTTTGCCGTCCCACAAGGTCGGGTTCTAGGCGGTGGCTCCTCAGTCAATGGCATGATCTACATGCGAGGTCAGGCTCAGGACTATGACGACTGGGAGAGTGAACACGGATGCACTGGCTGGTCGTACGAAGATGTATTGCCGGCTTTTTGTCGGCAAGAAAGAAACACTCGATTAGGTGCGCCTTACCATGGCCATGGCGGACAACTCATTGTTGATGATCCCAGCTTAAAGCACTCTGTTACGCAAGCGATCATTGGCTCAGCCATCGAGGCAGGCATTCCAAAGACCGAGGACTTTAATGGCGCACGGCAAGAGGGTGTCGGCTGGTATCAAGTAACGGCTTCTCAGGGTAAAAGACAATCAGCGGCGGTCTGTTTCTTGCGGCCTCTGGAGAAGGCAGAAAACCTGACAATCTTTACTTCTTGTAAAGCCCAGAAGGTCCGGATTGAAAACCGTAGAGCTGTTGGCATTGATTTAACAATGGACGACCAACAGCTTTCATTAACCGCAACGAAGGAAGTCATTCTAACAGCTGGCTCGTTCGAAAGCCCCAAGCTGTTGATGTTGTCAGGGATTGGTCCAGCTGAGAACCTCCGACGCTTTGGAATTGATGTTGTTGCTGACCGGCAAGAAGTAGGCGCCAATCTTCAAGACCACATCGGCACACCAGTGACGATGAAACTAAAGAAACCTATTGGTTTGTTCGGCGCTGACAACGGATTGAAAGCCCTAAAACATGGGTTTGATTACTTCGTTTTTAACAAGGGCTTATTAACTTCAAACCTATTAGAAGCTGGGGCTTGCGTTGACACTGATGGTGGTGGGCGCCCTGACGTCCAGTACAATCTTGCACCGTTCGCGCCGGGAGACCCAGGCAGCTCACCGTTGGAGGTTCACGGCATCCAGGTTCACCCTATGACGATGCGTCCTAAATCTCGCGGGCTTCTAAGTCTGGCTTCCAACGATGCTTCTTCGCCACTTGCCTTCAACTCTCAGGTTTTGCGATCTGAAGAAGACTTGGACACGCTCCGTCGAGGTGTGCGTTTGGCGAGAGACATACTTAACCAAAAGCCAATTGCCGACATGGTAACAACCGAACTTTGGCCAGGTCTTGGTGTTTCAAGTCTGGTGGGCTCGAATAACTTAGACGACGCCATTCGCAATCACGCTAGAACCATCTTCCATCCTGCTGGTACTTGCAGAATGGGCGGAGACAGAAAGGCAGTGCTCGATCCCCAGCTAAGAGTCAACGAAGTAGAGGGCCTACGCGTCGCTGATTGTTCAGTCATGCCCCAACTTATCTCCGGCAACACCAATGCCCCTACTATGATGATCGCTGAAAGAGCGGCTGAGTGGATTCTTGCCGACTATCAATAACCAGGCATATTACTTCAAACGTTTCTCGAGAGATGTAATGAGGCGCTTGCTAACCTTACCCGTAACCTTCAATTTATTGTCCTTTTGGAACTTTCTGATGGCGGTCGTGAGCGTCGCATTTTCAATGCCATCAACTCTGCCTGGGCTGTAGCCTAGTTTTTTCAACAGAGTTTCGACCTTTTTGACATTTGCATCCGCTTTTGGTTTAGTGGCAGAAGTTGTCTTTTTCTTTGTTGTGGTTTTAGTAGACGAGCCAGCTTCTTTGACACGTTTTTCGAGAGACTTGATGAGTGTCTTACTGGTCTTTCCTGTAACCTTCAGCTTGAAGTCTTTTTGGAACTTTTTAATCGCTTTTGTGAGAGTTGCATTCTCGACACCATCAACTTTGCCGGGGCTGTAGCCTAGCTTTTTCAACAGGGTTTCTATCTTTTTCACATCTGCTGACGGCTTGGTTTTGGTCGAACTGGAAGAAGTAGACTTTGAATCACTTGTCTTCTTTGTTTTACTGTCATCTATACGTTTTTCGATCGACGTTATCAGGCGGTTAGAAACTTTGCCCGTGACTTTCAGCTTATGTTCTTTTTGAAACTTCTTGATTGCCTTCGTTAGCGACGCATCTTCAACGCCATCAATGCGCCCTGGAGCATAACCAAATTTTTTCAGAAGCCGTTCGACTTGTTTCACCTGAGGAGAAGAGCCTTCTTTGGGCACAGTTTTCGTGCGTTTTTTCTTCGCTGCACTATTGCTCTGACCGCTAGCACTGCTGCTGCCGCTCTTACTGCCCTGATGGCAATGGTATACCTCCAGCTTGCGATTGTTATGGCAACCGTCTTCATTAAGACCGCCACTATGAGCGATTGCCAAACTCGATGCACTGACAGAAAAAAGGGCAATCACCCCCGCAGCAATAGAAGCCTTCAATTGGATCTTCATAGTATCTCTCCTCAACCTAGGTCGAATCTTCACTATCCCTAATATAGACCGAGTCGATAAAATGTAAAATTTTATTTACTTTCAATGCTCAGCTATGCCGAACTTACTTTAGAAAAGTCAAAATCTCAGGTAACGGCTTCTTGCTTAAGGCCCTTGCTGGAATTTCAGCCTCATCTGCCTGATGCCCTACCGTGATAATCATGGTTGGTTTGTTGGATTTGGGTTGACCGCAAATTTCTGTCAGGAATGCCATCGGATTAGGCGTATGAGTGAGCGTCGACAAGCCTGCATGATGCAAAGCGGTCAAAAGCATCCCTGTCGCGATACCAACAGACTCTGGGACGTAATAGTTCTTGAACTTACTACCATCCTCACGAAGGCCAAAACGCTCTGCAAAAACAACGATTAACCAAGGTGCAGTTGTCAAATGTGGTTTAGATGGACCAGTTCCCATAGGTTCTAACGCTGCGATCCATTCGTCCCCTGCCCCGCCTGAATAGAATTTCTCTTCTTCTTTTTCAGCGGCCTCTCTAATCTGTGCTTTAATGCTCGGATTGGAAATTGCAACGAAATGCCAAGGTTGGTGATTGGCACCGCTTGGCGCCATGCCAGCAGTTTCAATGCATTGACAAATAACGTTCGCTGGTACCGGGTCTGATTTGTAATTTCTAATGGTTCGTCTAGAAGTCATGATGTCATGAAAAGCGACTGAAGCCTCTAACATCTGTTGATCACCTATCATTTGTTTAGGTGGCAGTTTGATCGGTTGGTAGGCTTTACTCATTGTTCTGATCGCTATTTTGGTTTCTTAAGTGCATTAACATCAACGGCACCGAGCTGAGTTAACAGGTGACTAAGGTTACCCTCTATGGCAATCTGTCTCGGAACCTATTTCAATTCAAGTCCGACCTTGCTGCGAAGCAATAAATACTTATATTCACATTGGCGAATTTTCACCTGAGGAGATCTAACAATGCTCAAAAACTGGACACCTGACGTCGAAGGCTTCTTTGACGACGCAACAAATGCTGTCTGTTACATTGTTAAAGACCCTCAATCGAAATCCTGTGCGATTGTAGATTCTGTTTTGGATTTTGATGTGGCTTCTGGCACTATCTCAACCGAGTTCGCCGACATGCTACTAGCCAAAGTAGCGGCGCGTGATCTTGAGGTCGAATGGGTTCTCGAAACGCACGTTCATGCTGATCACTTGTCAGCCGCACCTTATCTTGCCGAAAAAACTGGCGCTAAAATTGGCATTGGTTCACGCATCGACGAGGTTCAAAAGGTCTTCGGGAAAGTCTTCAATGCAGGCACCGACTTTGAAATGGATGGTAGTCAATTCGATCATTTGTTTGATGATGGAGCTAACTTCACTATTGGTGGCATGGAAGTCGACGTTTTCCATACACCGGGCCATACTCCAGCTTGTCTCACCTATCACATTGGTGACACAGCCTTTATCGGCGACACGCTCTTTATGCCAGACTTCGGAACAGCGCGGGCCGACTTCCCGGGCGGCGACGCACGTGCGCTCTACCATTCAATCCAGAAGATCTTGAGTCTGCCAAAAGAAACCAAACTCTATCTCTGCCATGATTACAAAGCACCAGGCAGAGACGTCTTTTGCTGGGAAACAACAGTGGCCGAAGAGATTGAAAAAAACATCCATGTCGGCGGTGGTAAGTCAGAAGATGAGTTCGTCGAATTCCGCACAACGCGTGACGCCCAACTCTCTATGCCGAAGCTGATCATTCCCTCGATCCAAGTCAACATGCGAGCAGGACAGTTGCCGCCAGCTGAAGACGACGGCGGTCATTACCTTAAGATACCGATCAACAAGATGCGGTCTATCGGCAGTTAACTTCTGTTTGTTGAAGTGTGTTAACCTTGAAAGAAAACACAGCAAGCAAACTCGCATTCATCCAAGCGGCCGGTAAACTCAAGGACACACTTCGTTCTGCACATACCGAAGAAGGCCGCCAGGAAAGCACTGCAGAGCATACTTGGCGTCTTTGCCTATGGGTGATAGTTTTTAGGGACGACTTCCCAGAAATTGACTTTGAAAGAGTGCTGTCCATTTGCATCGTTCATGATCTCGGCGAAGCGATTTCAGGCGACATTCCTGCAATCTATCAAGACCCAACTGTTTCTAAGTCTGCTGACGAACGGCGGGATTTCGAAACCCTTTTGAAACCGCTGCCCTCAGAGCTCCAAGCTCAGTTTTTGTCCCTATGGGACGAGTATGAAGCGGCTGAAACACCTGAAGCCAAACTGGTCAAAGGCCTGGATAAGCTTGAAACTATTATGCAGCACAACCAAGGTGCCAATCCTTCAGACTTTGATTACGGCTTTAATCTGACCTATGGTGAGAAGCATACGAAGACGCATCCAGTACTCCAGACAATCCGTGAGATACTAGACAAAGAAACAAGCGCGAACGCTGGCCGACACAGGTGAAGTTTATTTGATGTAAGGTTCACCAATAGCGCGCGGCGGTGAGGCTTTGCCGATAAAGCCAGCCAACAGTAACACTGTCATAATGTAAGGTAAAGCTAGCATAAGCTGCGTCGGCACTTCACCAATCAACGGTAAAGGAACGCCTTCTAAACGTGAGGAAGCAGACTCAAGGAACCCAAAAAGGAAACAAGCCAGCAAGGCTGGAACAGGCCGCCAGTTGCCAAAGATAACAGCAGCCAATGCGATGTAGCCTTTTCCTGCAGACATCTCCCTCACAAATCCTGCGCCTTGTCCTGTTGAAAGATAGGCACCAGCGACACCACAGAAGACACCGGCAAGAATGAGGGCACGATAGCGTAACCAAGTAACAGAGACGCCAGCACTATCAACAGCTGCTGGCACTTCACCCACGGCTCTTAACCTGAGACCAAAGCGTGTTTTGTAAAGAATGAATGCCGTCAACGGCACTGCGAGCAAGGCCAAATAGACCAGCACATTATGCCCAGAAATCAGCTCACGGTAGATAGTCCCTAAGATTGGGACATGATTAAAGAGATCAACAAACCACCATTCATTGGGACCAAAACGTTCCGCCTTTCCCAAAAGTGGTGTCTGTCCACCTTGCTTGAAAAAGGCGATACCAATCGTAACGGTAAGGCCCGAAGCCAAAATATTGATAGCCAATCCGCTGACAACCTGATTGCCACGATGTGTGATGCAGGCAAAGCCGTGGATCATTGCCATAGTGACGGAAGCCGCGATGGCAGCCAAAACACCAAGCCAGGGTGATCCAGAAGTATGAGCGACTGCGGCAGCCACAAAAGCACCAGTTAACAGCTTGCCTTCTAGCGAGATATCGATCACGCCAGATCGTTCTGAAAAGATTCCCGCCATTGCGCAAAGAATGAGCGGCGTTGCCAATCTCAAAGTGCCGTCAAAGGTATAGAGCAGTTGGAGAGCAAACTCAGACATCCGCGTTCTCCTTGGGCTTGATGAATTTCGCTAACAGTCGCGCCAAGGGCGGATTGAACATGTAAGCCAAAGCGCCAGAGAAAAGGATAATCATTCCTTGGATTAGCAGGACCATTTCCCGGGTAATCGACTTGAATTCAAAATCCAGTTCAGCGCCACCTTGGTAAAGTGCGCCAAAAAGCAGAGAAGCAAAGAAAATGCCGACGGGGTGATTACGACCCATGAGAGCGACAGCAATACCAGTAAAGCCGTACCCAGCTGTGAAATTTAGGATAACGCGGTGCTGAACGCCCAGGACTTCATTGATTGACATTAGCCCCGCTAGGCCGCCTGATATGGCCAATGTCCAGATGACGATCTTTGAAACATTGATGCCAGCGTAGTGAGCCGCCTCAGCGTTCTGTCCAACGGTTCTAATTTCATAGCCAAATTTGGTTTTCCAGATCAGCACCCAAACGCCAAAAGAAACGATTAAAGCAATCACAAAGGACAGATTCAAAGGAGATCTTGCTGTTTCAACACCAAAGAATGCCAGAATTGACTTCATCTTCACCAACTCACTGCTTTCAGCGATGGATGGTGTGCGCGGCGACATTTGCCCCAATTCCATCAAAGGCCCAGCCAACAACCATACCATTAACGAGGCGGCTATGAAATTGAACATGATGGTGGTGATAACAATATGGCTGCCACGTTTTGCCTGAAGGTAACCTGGAATAATGCCCCAAATTGCTCCGAACAACCCGGCCATTAGCACAGCTAGAGGCAAGGCAATGAGCAAAGGCAACGAAGGTGCGAGCCAAACACCGATCAAACCGGCACCCAATCCCCCAACATAGGCCTGGCCTTCTCCACCGATGTTGAACATCATCGCATGGAAAGCCACGGCAACCGCCAAGCCCGTAAAGATAAAGTTAGTGGTGTAATAGAGCGTGTAACCAAGACTGCCAGGAAAGACAAAAGCGCCTTTCAACATCACCACCAATGCTGTCCAAGGGTTCTCGCCAATGATCAAAATGATCACGCCACAAATGGACAAGGCAACCAGTAGATTGATCAAGGGCAGAAGAAAAACATCCGCCCAACGCGGTAAAGGAGGTGTCACTGCGCTCATGCTGCTTGATCCGCTGAAAGGCCAGCCATCATGAGGCCGAGTTTTTGCTCGCTGGCATCTTCACGGTCAAGAATGCCAACTTGCTGCCCAGCGTTCATCACCATAATTCTATCCGAAAGCCCCATGATTTCATCCAGCTCAACAGAAACCAACAAGATCGCACAACCGGCGTCACGCAAGGCTATCAGTTCTTTATGAATGAATTCGATAGCACCAATATCAACACCCCTGGTCGGCTGTCCAACAATGAGGACCTTGGGATTTGCGCTTAGCTCTCTTGCAATGACCAGTTTTTGTTGATTACCGCCTGAGAAGTTTTTTGCGCGCAGCTGCGGATTGGTTGGTCGAACATCATAAGTATCCATAAGCGAACTGCAATGTGCGGTGATCGCTTTGTTGTCCAGCAATCGCCCTTTGCCTGCTAACGGCCCGTCGTGCTGGCCAAGTACAATGTTCTCTTGGGCTTCAAATTCCAATATTAAACCATGATGATGGCGGTCTTCTGGAATATGACCAACACCCATTGCCCGCACTGCTTTAGGATCTTTCGGGTCTGCCGCCGTGATAGTTTTCCCTAAAACCTCAATCGTTCCTGAAGAAGCAGAGCGCATACCTGTTAGAATTTCAAGCAACTCGCTTTGGCCGTTTCCCGCAACGCCTGCAACGCCTAAGATTTCGCCGCCTCGAACGTCAAAACTCATCTCACTTAGAAGTTTCTGCTCACTTGCTGAACGACATCCCAGGTTATCTACAGACATCAATACTTCGCCAGGCTTTGCTTCTCCACGATCTACGGAGAGCAACACAGATCGGCCAACCATCAGTTCCGCCAGTTCTTGAGGACTTGTCTCGGACGTCTTCCTATGCCCGACCATCTCTCCGGCCCGCATGATGGAAACGTTGTCTGTAATCGCCATGATCTCGGCAAGCTTGTGCGTGATAAGCAATACAGTGACCCCGTCGTCACGCAGAACTTTCAGTATTTCGAATAACTGCTGTGCTTCATGAGGTGTCAACACACCGGTTGGCTCATCCAAGATTAGTATCTTAGCGCCGCCCTTCAACGCCTTGATGATCTCAACCCGCTGCTGTAGCCCGACAGGAAGCTCACTAACTAAAGCTTCAGGATCCACGGTCATACCGTAGTTACTACCAAGGCTTTCTAACGTTTTTCGCGTCGCAGCTCGTCCATTTTTTAAAAGAGAACCGCCTTCGGTTCCGAGCATGACGTTTTCAATAACAGAAAAGTTTGGAACCAACATGAAGTGCTGATGAACCATACCGATACCCAGCCCTATCGCATCTGCTGAAGATCTTATTGC
>CAJQQJ010000152.1 GCA_905480445.1 uncultured Alphaproteobacteria bacterium
TCGGTAAAAGCGGCCATCTGTCATTTAGAGGCGAAGGACTAATCTAATGGAATCACTCATCGCCTTATCGCTGCACAAAGCACTGAGCTTCTTTGGCTTAGCAGGCGCGGTCCTTACATTCTTTTATGCGCGCAATTGGCAAAGTCTGTTCGTCATTATTGGCCTGCTAGGAGCCGTGAGTTTCGTTTACACGATCATCACCAAACGATTTGGCCCTTGGTTCTTCTACGATACGCTACTGAGTTCGATTGTCGGCCCTGGTGCTGTTTGTCTAGCAGTTTTTGTCATTCTTAGAGCAATGAAGCGGCGTTAGTCCGGAGCAGGTTGTGAATCTGTGCGATACCAAGACTGATTTGCAGCTTTAATGTATGCGTAACGATCGTCCCATGAGTCGGGAATGATTCCCATCCAAACCTCCAACATCTCGTCCTCAGAGTTCCAACCCCATTTTAGGTCCTTTGGAGGATTATACGGGTTAGAAAAATTCTCCGCGCTGTTATCGTAGGTAAACCATGCATCCAGTTTGCTGCCCTTTGGCAGGTAGGTTGGTTTTCTGAACACGTAGATGTTTTGCCAACGCAAATCCCAATCTTCAATCCCAACAAGCGACCTCGTAGTACCGTCAGGGTAAGTTAGCTGGACTCTCGCAGAAGTCCCGATGTAGTGCATATGTGGCATGATGTCGACGAGATGCATCCCGGTAGGAACTTCCATGGATATGTGGCGACGGTAGTCCTTGTCCCCAGCCTTGATATCTAGATCCTGAGAACCGATCAACAAGCCATCAATGTAGTTCTTTGTTGGTTTATCCGCGAAATAGAGCCCAATTTTACTCCGGTCTTCCATCGCTTTGCCTGATAGCTTGTAATGTATCTCAACAACCAGATCTCCGCCCTTGGGCAGCCATATCGATGTATCATCTGGCAAACGGTAAGGTTCAGCACCTGGAGACCAACCTCCAATGCCATAGCCGTTCTGGTCAACATCGTCGTATGACATGAAGCCACCAGTTCCGAAAACAGAGAAACCAGGTTCCTTGTCTTCTGCGTCGAGCTTTCTACCCTTGCCATCATAATCGACAAAAAAGTTCGCGTGATGAACCACTTGTGGCGCTCCAGGTAAGAAGTCTATCCCGATGAGGCTCTTATCTTTGAGCATCTTAGTTGGAATGACAAAGTAGCGGTAGACATCTTTACCAGTGGCCGGAACTTGAAACGGCTCAACCATTGTTAGCTCAAGGTCAGGTTCGCCCATCCTCCAACCAGCGGGTGGCAGTTTAACTTCAGGGCCCCCATCTGCCTTATTGCCTTTCTCGCCTAGCCATTCAGAGAAGAGTTGCTTTTGCTTCGATGAAAGATAACGTTCTCCGCTGAACCGACCATACTTTGGCGTGGCACGCCATGGTGGCATGTTACCATCCTCAACCACCAGCGAAAGCATCCAAGAACGTTGCTTGGAATCTTCGAATGTTTCTAAAGGAAAGGGTGCTACCCCGCCTGATTGATGGCACTCCTGACAGTTTGCAGCAATAATGGGCTCAATATCTTTGTGAAAGGTCACTTGCGGTGCCTCTTCCTTAGACCAGCCTTCAAAAAAGCAACCAATCGCTTCCGTAGTTGTCGCATTTAGTGCTTTGCCAGAAACTGTCGCATCCATCGCATCCAAGAGGTCGTGAGAAGTAGTCACCTGCCGCAGTTTACCGATTCCAGCGAATCGATTGTCAATCCTGCCTCGGTAAACTAGTTGATCATCACCATTAACAAGAAAGGCTTCAGGCGTAACAGTTGGCACTAATCTAGATGCCAGATCACCAGAGGGATCGAACAGAACAGGAAAGGCTAGTTTATTGTCACCCCTCAGTTTCTTGGCGTCTTCCCAAGACTGGAATGGGTTCGAGACGACTGCGTAGAAATTGATCCCAAGTTGCTTGGCTCGGTTTGCAAAAGTATTGAGCTCTGGCAAATACCGGCTGGAAACTGGACAGTCTTGCCTGACAAAGACAATCACAGCACCATTAAAACCGCCTTCTTCGCCGAGTTGCCGAATGTTCCCGTCAACGTCGAGAAAACGAGCTCCGATGATAAGACTTTGGTTTTCCCCTGAATTGGATTGAGCCGCAAAGGCCCCAATTGTGAATGACAACAGAACAAAGCCGATTGTTAAAATCCGTGACAACACTGAACGACCTCCTCTCAAAAATTTATGTTTTAAGATAGGGATTTCTTGTTTATTGTCAATAATGACAATTTAAAACGGGCCAGTTACCAAATACCGCCCGTCAGTCAGGTTTTCTAAATCAGAACAAAGATCAAACCCTTTGCCTGTCAAGCGTGAAGCAATCTGGCATTTACGCCAGGAGGCTTTTCCATCAATTGCATGCAAACGGAAGTTTCCATCCAAATCGTGACAAATCTCTGGATGTTCAGCCTGCTCGAAGACCAGTTTAGTGCCTTCTAGAACGGCTAACCTGGGCCACAGCTCAGGCCTAGGAGCATTTTCAGGCACAGGATATACTCCTGAGCACTCTCCGACAATTTGCAGTTTATCCCCTGCCTGAATCTTACCTGCCCTGACCACGCGACAGTAGATGCCAAGAAACGCATGTCCGAAGTCGGACTGCATACCACCGGCAAGATTCAGATCTCGCTCACCACCTACAGAGTCGACAGAAATCGTAGCGCAGCGTTTGGCAGGCCGAAAGGCTTCAAACTCTACTGTGCCAATTCTGAAGCGCTTTCCAAGCAAATCGAATTCCACCCATGGCTGACCGAAATCCATATGCAAGTTACTTCTGTGGCGAACCGGGTCCATTTCACGATCAAAATGTTGTTCGAGCACCTTGTGCGATGCAAGATTGAGCAAAGAAAAATTGGAGTCATCGAAATCCCAATGCCCATGTTCTGGCGCTTGGCGGACAAACCTTGGTTCTTTGTCTCCGGCTGTAAACCAGTTTCGCAGCTTGTCTGAATTCTCAAGCCAACTGTTAGGTTTGTTAAGATCAAAAACTGCAGCCTCTCCCGTAGGCGGCGTTAATGTTACAGTGCCTCCTTCGAAATCAAAGTCTGTGCGAAATTTTTGCAGATCATCAGTGTAGGTATTTTGAATGAAGTTAACGGCTCTTATAAAGCCGCCAGGAACCGGTTGATCAATCGCTGCACCTGAAAGTATTGCAAAGTGCCTATCCCAATCCAAACCTTTACCAGGTTCTAGTTCAGCGGCAGACAATCTTTGTCCAGGGAAGCCTTTCAGGGGGTAGCGTTGTAAAAACTCAAGGGTCGCCATGTCTTCTATTCTCTCGCACTTCGGTAAGCAAAACGTCGCCTTTTGCCTTGTTCAATTGACATAAATGCGACTCTGGCTCATTAAGCCGCTATCTTCCAAAAATCGCAACACTTCCGAGGCCTTAAATGATCCCCCGCTATTCTCGCCCTGCCATGGTTAAAATCTGGGAACCAGAAAACAAGTTTAAAATCTGGTTTGAGATCGAGGCTCACGCTTGTGACGCGCAAGCCGACCTAGGTATTATTCCGAAAGAAGCCGCCAAAACTGTTTGGGAAAAGGGCAACTTCGACATAGCGCGTATTGACGAGATTGAACGCGAAGTGAAACACGATGTGATCGCATTTCTAACTTCACTTGCTGAATATGTCGGTCCAGAAGCACGCTTTGTCCACCAGGGTATGACATCATCAGATGTCCTCGACACAACACTCGCAGTTCAGCTGACACAGGCCGCCGATCTTCTATTAGAAGACATGGACGCCTTGCTCGCAGCGCTCAAGAAGCGCGCGGAAGAGCACAAAGACACTATTTGCTTAGGTCGCAGTCACGGTATCCACGCGGAGCCAACAACCTTCGGTCTCAAGCTTGCCAATCATTACGCGGCGTTCGACCGGTGCAAACAAAGGCTGATTGCTGCGAGAGAAGAAATAGCGACTTGTGCAATCTCGGGCGCTGTCGGTACATTCGCAAACATCGATCCTCGTGTTGAAGAGCACGTCGCTAAGAAAATGGGCCTAAAGATAGAGCCTATTTCAACGCAAGTTATCCCTCGTGACCGCCATGCTATGTTCTTCTCAGTGCTCGCTGTCATAGCCAGCTCTGTAGAAAACTTGGCCACGGAAATCCGCCATCTACAGCGCACAGAAGTTCGCGAAGTTGAAGAATATTTTTCACCGGGCCAAAAAGGCTCCTCAGCCATGCCACACAAAAGGAATCCTGTACTAACAGAAAACCTGACTGGTTTGGCTCGCATTGTTCGTTCAGCCGTTGTTCCCGCTCTGGAGAACGTGGCCCTTTGGCATGAGCGCGATATTTCACATTCTTCTGTTGAACGCATGATTGGCCCTGATTGCACGGTCACTCTGGATTTCGCATTGTCACGTCTCACAGGCGTGATCGACAAGCTCCTGATCTACCCTGAGCAAATGCAGGTCAATCTCGATCATCTAGGTGGGCTCGTCCACTCACAGCGTGTTCTGCTCGCTCTCACTCAGGCTGGTGTCAGTCGTGAGGACGCCTATTCAATCGTTCAGCGTAACGCAATGAAGGTCTGGAGTGAGAAAGCTGATTTCTTAAGTCTGTTGCTTGCTGACGAAGATGTCAAAGGCCGGATTAGTGCCGAAGATCTAGAAGAGTCCTTTGACCTTACTTACCACACAAAGAATGCTGACTTTATCTTCAATCGGGTGTTTGGTTAAACGACATGTGTACGGTTGTCGTTGCACACAGACCTAGTCATAACTGGCCGATCCTAGTCGCGGCAAACCGGGACGAAATGAAAGATAGGCCTTGGTTGCCGCCCGCTAGGCATTGGAATGACCGCCCACACATTGTTGCTGGGCAGGATGAACTCGCCGGTGGCACTTGGATGGGTATCAATGACGATGGGGTGTTCGCTGCTATCCTCAACCGTCGCGGCTCACTCGGCCCAGATGCACAGAAAAGAAGCCGGGGCGAAATCGTTCTCGAAGCACTCGATCATGAATCGGCATCGGCCTCAGCTCAAGCCCTACAAAACCTCGACCCAGCTGCTTATCGTAGTTTCAATGTCATCATCGCAGATTTTGAACAAGCATTCTGGCTCAAGGGTGACGAGAGTGAATGTAGCGCTGTGCTAGCGCATGCCCTTGAACCTGGCATATCCATGATCACTCACACTGATCTCAATGACCGGAAATCTGCTCGCATCGGTCATCATTTGGATCGTTTTCAGTTTGCCCCGCTGCCAGACATATCAGACGAGCCAAAATTCGACGATTGGTTCACTTGGTCAGCG
>CAJQQJ010000153.1 GCA_905480445.1 uncultured Alphaproteobacteria bacterium
GATTTCTTCTCATTCCTGGGGCCATCCGGATGCGGAAAAACAACCATTCTTCGGGCCGTTTCTGGATTCCTGGATCTCAGTGAAGGCAAGGTTTTGATTGGCGGCAAGGATATGACTGGTATCGGTCCCAACCACCGCCCAACAGCTTTGATCTTTCAAAACCTGGCACTCTTCCCACTGATGAAAGTCTGGGAGAACATCGCCTTTTCTATGGAGGTTAAGGGCGCAAGTGCTGCTGAACGACGCAAGCGTGCGGACGAACTTCTCGATATGATTGCTCTGCCGGGCCAAGGCGATAAACTGCCTTCTGAGCTGTCTGGCGGACAGAAACAGCGCGTTGCGATCGCGCGCGCACTATGTGCGCAGCCGGACGTCTTGTTGTTGGACGAGCCGCTTTCAGCGCTTGATTTGAAACTGCGCCAACATATGCGCACCGAGTTGCGTGAAATTCAGCAGCGGGTCGGGATTACCTTTATTTACATTACACACGATCAGGGCGAGGCTCTGACGATGTCAGATAAAGTCGCGGTCATGCGCGCAGGCATCATTGATCAAATCGATAGTGGTAAAGACGTCTACAATGATCCAGCTACTTCCTTCGTGGCCTCTTTTGTTGGTGAGAACAATGTCTTCAAGGGCAAAATTAGCTCTATCAAAGGTGAAGAAGCGCTGGTCAGTACAGAAAAAGACGGCGATCTAGTCGCTCGCATCTCAACTGCTTCAATTGGAAAAATGAAAGCTGGTGATGAGGCGATGATGTTCATCCGGCCCGAGGCTTTGTCAGTTGGCAAAAGCAAGACGCCGGCGAATAGATCCATACCGGCGCAGGTAACAAACGAAGAGTTTGAGGGCAACGCCTTCCATTTGTTCTTGGAAGGCGCAGGTGGTACTGACATCAAAATGTCGATGGCCAACACAGGGTCAGCCGGGCAAGCTAAGCGAGGTGAAACCGTTAAATTGACCTATGATGCTCAAAATGCTGTGGTTATGCCTGCTGGCGAGCTGGCAACGGAATAGGGAGCTTCAAAAATGAAAAAGCCCGCCCTTTTCTCTGAGTTTTACAAACGCAACGGCACTGTTTTAGGCACGAGTCTACTCCTGCTGGTCGGTTTTTGGGTTGTTGTGCTTATTATTCTGCCGCAACTCTCCATGTTGGACTTTTCGTTCCGCCCCAATTTGCCTCCGCCGGAAATGGGCGGCCCTAAGGATGTTTATACGCTCGCCAACTACAAGCACCTGATTTTTGGGGCACAGGGGGCAGAGGGCACATACAACGTCGTCGATCTTTCGGTCTTTGTTCGAACAATTATCGCCGCCATTTTAGTGACAATCCTCGATCTCATACTTTGTTACCCTCTGGCCTACTACCTCGGGCAATCTAAAGGCGGCGGTAAGCTCCGCATTTTGATTGTTCTTCTGATCATTCCTTACTGGATCAATGAAATCCTAAGAGCTTTTGCTTTTCGGATTATTTTCGGTGAGAGCGGCTTAATCAATGAAATGATGCTTCTGGTAGGCTTGATCGATAATCCTTTTGATTTCATCCGTCAGGACATCGCGCTCTTTGCTGGCTTGGGTTATGCATATATCCTGTTGATGATTTTTCCGATGTACAACGTTATCGAAAGCCTGGATCGTAATCAGATAGAGGCTGCACGCGATATGGGGGCTTCATGGGTTCGCATTCATCGCCGCATCGTTATCCCTCATGCCAAGCCAGGCATTGCTTCTGGTTGCACTATGGTTTTCATGCTCTCAGCCGGTGCTTTGGCAGCCCCTCAAATTCTCGGCGGTCCGTCGTCTCTTTGGTTCACGCAGATCATTTATCAATGGTTTAACGAGGGTGGAAACTGGCCTCAAGGTTCAGCCTACGCCATTGTTTTGCTGCTGACCTGTATCATCATTGTGCTCGCCATCATGCGTCTCTTCAAAGTTAACATGGGGGACATCGGTAAATGAAATCGAGCAACTTTCTCATGCGCTTTGCCCTTGGCGCCTATCTCCTAATCTTCTTCGCTTATCTGCTCGGCCCGCTGTTGATCATGTCAATCTCGGCCTTGAACTCTAAGTCTTTTCCTTCCGCGTCACCCTGGGAATGTTTGACGTTTGAATGGTTCGCGGTACTGGCTCAGGACGAGCGAATTTTGAACGGTATCAAGAACTCATTCATTATCGGGATCGGCACAGTGATCCTCTCAGTCTCCATGGGGATGGCAGGTTCTCTGGTTCTAACGCAGGTTTGGCCGCGACTCCGTTCGACCTATTACACGATCATCATCGCGCCTATCTTGGTACCGGGTGTTGTGTTGGGCATTTCGACTTTGGTCTTTTGGGACCGGGTTAACCGTTTCTTTGGTCTCGGCAATGACTCTGTCTTCTCAGATGGCTTGTTCCTGACAATCATGGGCCAATCGACCTTTATTGCCTCTTACTGCATGCTGGTTTTTGTTGCTCGGTTACAGCGCTTTGATCCAGGCCTAACAGAGGCGGCTCTTGATCTCGGAGCTAGTCATGTTCAGGCGTTTCGTAAGATCATGTTACCCTTCCTCCGCCCAGCCATCGCTTCGGCAGCGGTGCTGGCTTTCTTGGCATCTTTTGAGAATTACAACACCACGACCTTTACCTTTGGTCAGTACCCAACATTGACAATTGAGCTGGCCCAGAAGGTTCGCTACGGCATTAATCCTTCGATCTCTGCCTTGGCTTTTCTTATTGTCGCTCTGACGATCTTTGCGGCTTTGGTGAATGAAGCCTTCCGTCGTCGTAGAGAAATACGGTCAGACAAAGACCTAACAGCAGCGGCGCAAAAACCTTCTTTGCTCCCAGGGTTTCTGAGAGGCAACATTCCGGCGATTGTTTTAGTGCTCTTTTCCTTTGGTGTGATCACCGTCTTCTATACAGCGCAAACTTACAGCCCTGAGATCTGCAAGGCAGAAGTTAAGGCTGAAAAGAAAATCGAAACGGATCGTAAAATCAAAGAGATTCAAGAAAAGCTAAAGGCTCAACAGAAGTCCAAGAAGCAGGAACAGGAAAATATCAAAGCTTCTAAGAAGAAATCCGGTGGCGCTTTTGGTAGTGTCTTTGCGCCAAGCAATTTGGAAGAGACAACAGGAACCACTTCTGAGCCAGAAACCAAGGCACCTGCAAAGAAAAAGAACAACGCCTTTGGCAATGTTTTTGCACCAACCAATCTCGAGGAGACGACCGGCACGACGGAGTAAAGGTAGTTGTTCTTTCAGTGTTTCAGTTGAGTGTTAACAGCGGTCTCAGAATTGGCGCTTAACCAGCCAGTTCCAAGACCTTCTCCCAAAGAGCAGCATCGATTGAAACTTCAGTCGCCGTTGATCGGTTGGACCCAGGTAGACGTGCAGCTGGCTGGCTCTCGACGGCATCCGTCAAAGTACCAAGACGTTCCCAGAACGCATCGCCCGAGAATGTTGTCGGATCGACTATCAAATAGAACTGACCCAAGTCATGAGCAGGACCTTCAGGCGCCTTGAGAGGTGGTGCAGTCACAGAGTTTAAAGAACCGGTTACAGCGCCGGCCAAAATTTCAGCCATCAAACCAAAGCCATAACCTTTGTACCCGCCCGCGGAAACGAGAGAGCCTTCGAGTGCTGCGTTAGGATCGTCTGTAGGATTACCATCCTTGTCGACAGCCCAACCAACTGGGATCTTATCACCCGCAGCTGCCGCGACACGGATCTTACCAATGGCAATTGCCGACGTTGATTGATCAAACATGAAGGCAACACCGCCGTCCTTTGCAGGAATCGCCATTGAAATAGGGTTGGTGCCCAAAACTGCTTTGGTCCCGCCGGGAGGAGAAACACAAGCAGGCGCATTGGTCATGCCAATGCCGATGAAACCAGCGTTGGCGATCTGCTCGGTGAAATAGCCCATAGAAGTACAGGTGTGTGAATGGCAGATAGCGAAGGAGCATGAACCCATTTCCTTAGCAACAGCCTTGGCTTCATCGAAACCTTTAGCGAAGGCAGCTTGCGCAAAGCCGAGCTTCGCATCAACTTTTACGGCTGCACCTTTGGGCTTGCTTACAACTGGGGTCGCATTGCCGTCTACCCGGCCCGTGCGAAGCTGTGTGCAGTAAGAGTCCAGATAGTAGAGACCACAGATCAAATTACCATTCATTTCGGCGATGCGCACGGCCTTGGCGACTTCTGCAGCGACCCAAGCAGCAGCGCCGTGATTAGTAAGCGCTTGAACGGTTTTTTGCTCAATTTGGTCGAGGCTAACGGTTGTTTTCGTCATGGTATTCCTGTGGAGGGTTGTTAGTTGTTTGGAAAGTGGCAGGCAACGGAGCGTTTACCATCAAAGGTCAGCTCTGGCTTGTGAGATCTGCATTGATCTGTTGCTTTTGGGCAGCGGCTGGCAAAGGCGCAGCCAGCAGGAATGGAAAGCGGGCTCGGTGGATCACCTTCAACCAAGGCTTCGCGGCGATATCCCTGAGATTTCCGTCGTGCCAGTGAAGGTGCAGTTTCCAACAGTGCTGTCGTGTAGGGGTGTTGTGGATTGGCAAAAAGGTCGGCGCGGCTTGCTTGCTCAACTATTTCGCCGAGATACATGACAGCAATTTCATCGCATATAAATTGAACAACACCCAGATCGTGAGAGATAAACAAGTAGGATAGGCCAAGCTCGTCTTGCAGCTTTCTAAGCAAATTGAGAATTTGGGCCTGAATAGCAACATCCAAGGCAGATACTGGCTCGTCGCAAACAATCAAGGCGGGATTGGTGGCCAAAGCTCTGGCAATGGAAATACGCTGGCGTTGCCCGCCAGAAAACTGGTGTGGGAACAAGGCCATCTGATCGGGACGAAGACCAACCAATTCGAAAAGCTCCGCTACCCTAGCATCTCTGCCTTCGGGCTCGCCTACGTTCATGAGGTCCAGGGGTTCACGAACGATGGCACCAACTCGGTCCCTTGGGTTGAGAGAGGAATAGGGGTCCTGGAAGATCACCTGCATATGGCGACGCTGCAGGCGCATTTCTTCAGGCGATAGTTTGAACAGATCAGTACCGTTAAATTCGACAACACCAGATTGTGCCTCTGTCAGTCGAATAGCGGCCATCGCTGTCGTGGTTTTACCGGAACCTGATTCACCCACAATGCCAAGGGTTTGGCCAGGTTTGACGTCAAAGGATACATCTCGAACTGCTTTCAAATACTGGCGTTCACCAAAAAAGCTAGATCGAGGCATAGGAAAGGAGACGGAAAGGTGGTCTACCGAGAGAATTGGGCTTGTCTCTTTTGTCATGAGGCATCTCCCTTGTAGGCATGACAGGCCACTGCATGGGGTGACCCTGTCAGAGAAGGCGCAAGTTTGCAGGCTTCATGAACCTCACCGCAACGATCAGCAAAAGCGCAGCCCTTCCCAAGGAGATGGAGAGGCGGCACGACACCGGGGATCTCAGCCAATGGTGCCAATCTGCCAGCAGACATAGAAGCCTTGCCAAGAGCTGGGATACAGCCAATCAGACCTTTTGTGTAAGGGTGTCCAGGAAGGTCGAGAATATCGTCGGCGGTGCCTTCCTCAATAATTTTTCCGGCGTACATGACGGCCACTCTATCGGCCATCTCTGCAATGGCGCCCATATCATGTGTGATCATCATAATGGCGACACCGAACTCTTGTTGGATTTCACGCATGAGCTCAAAAATCTGAGCTTGGACTGTTACATCTAGTGCCGTTGTAGGTTCATCGGCAATTAGAATTTGCGGTTGGCAAGAAATCGCGATGGCTATCATCACGCGCTGGCGCATACCGCCTGAAAGCTCATGTGGGTAGGCCGAGGCACGTCGTGCCGGCTCTGGAATACCGACGATGCGCAGCAACTCGACCGCTTTGTCCATAGCTTCATCTTTGCTGCCGCCCTGGTGCAAAAGGATTGTCTCGGCAATCTGATCTCCAACTTTGAAGACGGGATTGAGCGACGTCATCGGCTCCTGAAAAATCATTGAGATCTCTCCGCCACGCAATTGACGCAGACGCTTCTCTGAGGCTGTTGTA
>CAJQQJ010000154.1 GCA_905480445.1 uncultured Alphaproteobacteria bacterium
ATGGGTGAGGCGGCTGTTAACGCTGCCAAAGCTATCGGTTACCAGGGTGCAGGAACGGTTGAGTTTATCGCGGACGCCGAAGCTCTTCGCAAAGACACTGGCTTCTATTTCATGGAAATGAACACCCGTCTTCAGGTCGAGCATCCAGTAACAGAAATGATCACTGGTGAAGACTTAGTAGAGTGGCAGTTGCTTGTTGCTTCTGGTGAGAAGTTGCCGAAGAAACAAAGCGAGCTGTCCATCAATGGTCATGCCATTGAAACACGCCTCTACGCGGAAGATTCAGCGAATAATTTCATGCCTTCTACAGGTCGACTTTGGGCGTGCAGTTTCCCAGAAAGCGATGCTTTCACAAGGGTTGATGCAGGCGTGCGCTGCGGCGATGAAGTGACCGCCTTCTATGACCCGATGATTGCGAAGTTGATCACACATGGCACTGACCGTGAATCAGCAAGACGGCGACATCTTGATTGCCTCGCCAAAGTATCAGTTGGCGGGATTAAAACTAATCTGCCGCTGCTTTCTCAAGTCATTAGTTCTCAAGGTTTCAAGCAGGGTCAGGTGACGACACATTTCCTCGCTGAAAATCCCGAGTTGTTGGAAACGGGACAAAAGGTGGCGGCCTCTATTTGGGCGGCAGCAGCATTGATTGCCCAGGACACTCAGCAAAAAGAAATGATCGCAAAAAGACTAGGGAGTGTTGATCCACATTCTCCTTGGTCGGCGACCGATAGCTGGCGGATAGATGGCAAGTCTTCAGCAACCTATGTCTTTGATTCTGAGGATGGGAACCTCAGCGTCGAACTGTCGATGGACGAAGCAGTAATAATGGAACAAAGATTGCCGCTGAAGGATGTCTCGATTTCTGATGGCAAGCTTTCTGCCATAATCTCAGGTGAGGTTATTGAAGCTTTGTTTTCTCACCAAGACGGATTGATTGAGATTGTTTCTAATGGACAGTTCTATCGGTTCGCTCTGTTTGATCCATTGAATCGCGGAGGCGACAATAAAGCCACCGGCGGTCTGTCAGCACCGATGCCAGGTTCAATCACATCGATGGCTGTCGTTGTAGGCCAGTCAGTTACAAAGGGTGACCATCTTCTCACAATGGAAGCGATGAAAATGGAAATTGCCATATCTGCCCCAAGTGACGGTACCATCGCTGCACTTCCTTTTGCCGTTGGTGATCAAGTAGAGCAGGGGCAAGCACTGGTTTCAATGGAGAGCAGTGAATGACCCAGTTGCCAAAGTCAGTACGCATCGTCGAGGTTGGCCCACGTGACGGCTTACAAAACGAGCCGGTCATGGTTTCGACGGAGGACAAGGTCACACTGATCGAATTGCTTGGAAAGTCAGGGCTGAAGAACATTGAAGCCGCAGCTTTTGTTTCGCCCAAATGGGTGCCGAGAATGGCAGATTCAGCCAAAGTCATGGAGCAGATAGAAAGGTTGCCGGGTGTAACCTATCCAGTGTTGACACCAAACAAGCGAGGGTTTGACGCCGCTGTTGCTGCCAATGCTCAAGAGATCGCTGTCTTTGGCGCCGTATCAGAAAGTTTTTCCAAGGCCAATGCCAACAGCAGTTTGGATGAGATCCTTAACCGCGCCATACCAATGGTGGAGCAAGCCAAAGCCCATGGCATGAAAGCGCGTGGTTACATTTCTTGTTGTTTAGGTTGTCCCTACGAAGGCGACATAGATCCGTTAAAGGTTTTGGATGTTGCTATTCAATTACGTGAGATGGGCTGCTTTGAGATTGTCGTCAGTGACACGATTGGAACAGGTACGCCACAGCAGGCTGCTGCCTTAATCGAACTGCTAGTACCTCGTATTCCAATCGAGGAGATAGCTGTTCATTTCCATGATACATACGGACAAGCATTGGCAAATGTTTATGCTTGCATGCAACTCGGTGTTTCGGTCGTTGATTCTTCTATCGCCGGTCTGGGCGGTTGCCCTTACGCAAAAGGTGCAGCAGGCAATCTCGCGACTGAAGACTTACTCTACATGCTTGATGGACTAGGCATTGAAACAGGTGTTTCCATGGAACGCATTTTGGAGGCTACAGACTTCATATCCGGTGTTTTAGGCCGCCCACCTGCTTCTAAGACCGGTCAAGCATTGTTGAAAAAGAGAGAAGGCTAACCCATGGATTTTTCTTTGGATGAAACTCAGGAGGCCATCTTGGAAATGGCGCAAGACTTTGCCAACAATGAGATGGCCCCACACGCCAACGACTGGGATCAAAATAAAATCTTCCCCGAGGACGTTTTGAGGAAGGCGGCCAGCTTGGGTTTCGGTGGGATCTATTGCCAGGAAGAATTCGGCGGTTCCGCCTTATCTAGGTTGGACGCTGCTCTTATCTTTCAGGCTTTGTCTTCTGCTTGTCCATCAACTGCAGCTTACATTTCAATCCACAATATGTCAGCTTGGATGGTTGATAGTTTTGGTTCTGAGGAGCTGAGAGCTCGCGTTGTGCCTGACTTGATGACAATGAAGACTTTCGCTTCCTATTGTTTGACCGAACCCGGTTCTGGTTCTGATGCAGCAGCGCTTAAAACCACGGCAGTTAAACAGGGCGACAATTACGTTTTAAACGGAACCAAGGCCTTTATCTCCGGCGGCGGACGCAGTGATGTCTATGTTGTAATGGTTAGAACAGGAGGCGAGGGAGCTTCTGGCATTTCTACGTTGGTTGTTGAGAAAAACACACCTGGTCTCTCATTTGGTGCGCAAGAAAAAAAGATGGGCTGGAATTCTCAGCCGACTTCTCTAGTGATCTTTGAAGATTGTCATGTTCCAATTGCTAACCGCGTAGGCGAAGAAGGTGACGGCTTCAAGATCGCTATGAAAGGCCTTGATGGCGGGCGGACAAACATTGCGGCCTGTTCATTAGGTGGCGCAATGGGTTGTTTGGAAAAAGCAAAAGTCTACATGTCTGAGCGCAAACAATTCGGTAGGCAACTCAATCAGTTCCAAGCACTGCAATTCTCACTCGCAGATATGGCCATTGATTTAGAGGCCTCTCGCTTGATGGTCTACCGTGCAGCGCAGGCCATTGATAGCGACGCGCCAGACAAGCCCCAGGTCTGTGCTATGGCAAAGAAGTTCGTTACAGACAGATGCTTTGACGTTGTGAACCAAGCCTTGCAGCTGCATGGTGGCTATGGCTATATCCAAGACTATGGCATTGAACGGATTTTGCGGGACCTTAGAGTTCATCAGATCCTGGAAGGTACAAACGAAATTATGCGCATGCTTGTCGCGCGCGATCTCATCAAGGACTAGTACAGATGGCAACTATTGGATTTATCGGACTTGGCAACATGGGTGGCCCAATGGCGGCCAACCTCGTGAAAGCAGGACATCAGGTTAAGGGCTATGACTTGAGCCAAGCAGCTATTGATCGCTTAGTTGAGGTTGGTGGCTCTGTGGCAAAAGACCTAAAGGATGCTGCGTCAGATGTCGAAATCCTTATCACTATGCTGCCTGCAGGTGAACATGTCCGTGAGGTCTATCAAAAGACAGTTCTCGAAGTTGCGAAATCTGGGAGCCTTTTGATTGATTGTTCGACCATTGATGTTGAATCTTCAAGAGAAGTCCATGCGCAGGCCTCAGTCGCTGGCATGGACATGCTCGACGCTCCAGTTTCCGGTGGTGTGACGGGTGCAGCTGCTGGAACCCTTGCCTTCATGTGCGGCGGTTCCGATAATGCATTTGAGCGGGCAAAACCTATTCTGGATGTCATGGGCGCAAACATTGTTCACGCAGGTGCCGCAGGTGATGGACAAGCCGCCAAGATTTGCAACAACATGATGCTGGCTATTCAAATGCTCTCAGTCTGTGAGGGCTTCGCTTTGGCTGACAAGTTGGGTGTTGATCGTCAGAAACTTTTCGATATTTCTGCCAAGGCATCTGGCCAATGTTGGTCTCTAACGACCTATTGCCCAGTTCCTGGTCCAGTTCCAACATCACCTTCCAATCGTGATTATCAGCCGGGTTTCACTGCGAACATGATGTTGAAAGATCTGCGTTTGGCAAACACTGCCAAAGCAGCCGTTGATGGCAACACGCCGCTCGGTGAACACGCTCTAGAACTCTATGAAACCTTCGTTGAAGGCGGAGATGGTGAGACTGATTTTTCTGGTATCTTCAAAATGTTGCAGGGGTAAAGCGCACTTCGAAGATCTTGCAGTAGCTAGGCGGCTTCTGAAAGACCTAACTTGCCGCCATCGCACGTAGAACCTCGTCGGTCTCAACATCTGTTGGGAAGAACAACTCGATTTTCACATCATCCAAAGTGATGTCTTCCGGGGTGCCAAATTGCGCGATTGTTGTGAAAAGCGACAGTCTTAGGTCTCCTACTTTGTAGATAGCTGGCAACACTGGTCCACTGCGCTCAGGTATAGCGTAAGAGGTTTGAGTGAGTTTATTGGCTGTTTCATCGAACAGGGTTATCCCTCCCTGAGAGGCGCTTTCAGTTCTCAGACGCACGGCTGTATGGTGCGCTACTTCGGGCCAGTTCTCGACAAAGTCTGGTAGCGTCTCAGACAAAAGCAACTTTATGAGGCTGTCTCCGACTGTGACATCCAGCACACCAAAAAGTTGCTCAGCGACCGTGTTCATCTGAAGAACTTTCCACATTCTATCGATAGCGAAAGCCGGGTAGGGTGCGTGATTGGTCAGAGTATGGGAAAGGGCTGCGCGAATAGGAGCCATCTCTTCATCGTCCCAACTGCGCCTTGTGTAGCTGGGGGTATAACCCGCATTGGTCAACATAAGGTTTCGTGTCGCTAGGGGCAGGGACAGTGCTTCGCTCAAACGGGCAATCATTTCTCGGCTAGGCTGTGAACGTCCGGTTTCAAGAAACGATATATGGCGTGACGAAACTTCTGCCTCAAGTCACAGATCCAGTTGGCTTAGACGTCTTGCCTTCCGCCAAGTTTTGAGTGTTTCGGGAAAGTGGTTCATTGCAAGAGACTACACCATTGGTTTCTCTCAGTCACTTACCTGAAAGGTAATTGTTTTACGTCTCTGGTTCTGAATAATGTGTTGAAAATCTCAAAGACAATTACTCAGCAAAGGATGACGAGATGCTTTTTCTACGGACACTTACGAGCGTGATTTTGGCAATAATGATTGTCTATACTGTTGTGGTCGTTTCAGCTTATGGAGTTAACTTTTTCCCAGCATTCTTCAACAACCTCTTTGCACTCACTTGGTCAGGTCAAATCACCTTGGACTTCATGTGGTTTCTTGCGCTTACTGCTTTGTGGGTTGCTTGGAGAAACCATTTCTCTGGCAAAGGATTGATACTTGCATTGGTTGCGGGCTTCGGCGGCATGTTGTTTCTTACACCCTATCTTTTGATTTTGACGTTCACGTCTGAAGGCAGTTTCGTTAAGCTTCTTTTGGGCAAGAAACGAGCGGCCAAGTTCGTCGAATCACACAGAGTTTGATGTTGATTGTGTAGTTGAAGGACCAGTGTATCTCTCGTTGAGTTGAAACTTGTTTTCGGGCTTGGTTGAGAGTAGGCAACTATTCCTGACGATCAGCAGCAATCTGTGTTTTTGATCTTTGTTCTCCATGGGGTAACTGTAGGTCAGAAATCACGGAG
>CAJQQJ010000155.1 GCA_905480445.1 uncultured Alphaproteobacteria bacterium
GCTCGCGCCACATTTAACCAGCATAAACTGATTAATGCCATTAATTAACTGTAAAGGCTATGAGTTAACCGATTGATGCAAAATACAAAATACAAAATCGTGCCAGAAAAGACGCGCATAAACACGAGCACGCAAAACACACATACGCGCCCGAACATGCGCAAGGGGCCTGGTGCCCTAATGCCACGAAATTCACAAGGCGCTAACAAGGCGTTGGTGCCAAGAAAAATCAGCCTTGCTGAAATACTGCAACATGACTTCTTTTAAGATCCGATCTTGCTGTTCAACCGGGAAGATTGGCTTAGCGGCAGGATTGAGCTGCCAGCGGACTTTTCCGGCACTAGGTGAGAGGATCAGCAAAATAGTTGCCGGATCTTTGTCACCATTCATGTGCCAATGAGCTAACAATTCGCGGCCATAATCCTCGATTTTCTGTGTTCCAAGATCATTGGTGGTGTGAACCAAGAACCTGAGATTGGTCAGCCCTTCGTAGTCCAACAATCGAAGACCCATAATGGCCTCATCATTGGGCTCGATGATCCGAGCGTCGTCTGAAATGACGCCGGAGTAATTAGGAAAGCCCAATGCTTGATTAGGCAGGGCAAGGAACAGAACCAATAGCGACAGAAAAACTGTCGGCAAAGCAAATAGCTTCATCATGAATAGCTCAAAAAATAAATTAAATAATAATTTCAAGGCTATACACTGATTCTTTAAACAATTCTAGCAGAAGATTTGCTTTGTTTCGTTGAAAGCCGCTGAAAAGCCTGTGAATCGAAGTCTCTACAAGCCAAAGAACACAAAAAAGGAAGTGAGTTGCAACCCACTTCCTCTTCGTTTGATAGTATCGAGCTGGTGAGCTCAAAAGTTAGAGTTAGAGAGGCAGATTAGGCTGCCTGGTTCTCAATTGTTTTGTTCTTGACTGCTTTGCCTGCTTTTGGGGCAGCAATTTCAATCGTGCGGGGTTTCAGATACTCAGGCACCTCGCGTACCATATCGATGTAGAGCAGGCCGTTTTCCATGGAAGCACCGGAGATACGGATATGCTCAGCGATTTGGAAGCGGCGCTCAAAGGCGCGATTGGCGATGCCACGATGCAGATAAACGGACTCGTCTTCGTCTTCTTTCTGCTTACTGCCTCGGACAATTAGGTTTTGTTCCTGAGCCGTGATTTCGATGTCATCAATCGAGAAGCCAGCGACAGCCATAGTGATCTTGTATTCGTCTTCACCGTGTTTTTCGATGTTGTAGGGCGGGAAAGAGGCCGCGCCGTCGTCGAGACGACTGGCAGTGTCCATGAGTTGTGACAAGCGGTCAAAACCAACACTGGAGCGGAATAGGGGGGTTAAATCAAAAGTACGCATTTCATATCCTTCTTAAGCAACATGACGTTACGGGCTCCCACAGGGACACCCAGAAAAGCTGTGCGAACCCATTTTGGCATTCGCTTCACTGTTTCAAGAAAGAGATGGGTAATAATTATAGACGGTTCAAGAGTTTGAAGTCAAAAATCGACAGCTGAAGATAACGGCGAACTCCAAGCATAAAAAAAGGAGCCTCAAGTGATGCTCCTTTTCTTTTTCCCGATGAAGGATAGTTTATTTCAGGCCGAGACCTGCAAAACGCTTTTGGAACTTGGCAACCTGACCAGCAGAGTCAACCAGGCGGTGAACGCCAGTCCATGCTGGATGCGACTTAGGATCGATATCCAATCTCATAGTGTCGCCTTCAGAGCCCCAAGTGGAGCGTGTTTTGTATTCGGTACCATCTGTCATAACGACATTAATCTCATGGTATTCCGGGTGGATATCTTTTTTCATAGAATTTCTCCTTGGCGCGGGCTTTTAACGGAGAAAAGCATTGATGGCAATAACTTTCCCCCGCGACATAAGGTTAGTTGTTAACGTTCGGTCAGTTTAAATTCAATCCGTCGATTCTGATTGTTGGCTTCCGGTGTTACGCCCGGAACAATTGGCTGATGTTCACCAAATCCAGTGGCGGCTAGTCGATTTGGTGGCAGTCCATTCACAATCAAGAAATCGACGACGGAGAGAGCTCGCGCAGCAGAAAGATCCCAATTAGAGCGGAATTGGCCGGTTCCTGACAGCGGTACGGCGTCTGTGTGACCATCAACGCGCAAGATCCAATCGATATCGTCAGGCAACTTGTTGGCAAGCTCTAGAATTGTTCCAGCAAATTTTTCCATTTGTTCCCGACCGCGTGATCCGAGGCGATCAGAGCCGCTTTCGAACAACAGTTCAGATTGGAATACGAATCGATCACCGACGATCTTGACGTCTTTACGGTTGGCCACGACCTCTCTTAGACGACCGAAGAATTCAGACTTGTAGCGTGCGAGCTCCTGTACCTTGGAGGCCAATGCAGCGTTGAGGCGGGAACTCAGCTGAGCGATCTCCAATTCTTTGTCGGTGGAATTGACTTCAGAAATGAAGAGGGCTTCGTTAAGGGCTGTGATTTGTTGGCGAAGATTAAAAATCTGGCTGTTCAAGATATCAATCTTGGCTTGAGCCTCCTGCAAGACAATGGATTGCGCTTCCTCTGATGCTTGTGCTGCCGCCAATTGGTTGGCGAGGCTGGAGCCTTCGCCCTCTCGGTTTTGCAATGCAGCTTGCAGGGTTTTGACCTGCCGCAAGAAACCTTCTCGCAAATCCCTTAGGATCGCGACTTCGGCTAAAGTTGCTTCCATCTTGGCTCTGTCGGCGTCAATGGTTTTGAAGGCGTCTTCTAGTTCGCCGCTAACCTTGGCGTTTTTGGATTGTAGTTCAGCGACCAGGATTGCCAATTGCTCTATCTTACTCAGTGCTTCGTCTTTTTCGGAACCGACAAGGTCAGAAGAAGCGAGCAGGCTGGCGTTGGTTTCTTTTAACTCGTCCGTTGTCAATTCAAGAGATTGTTTGGCGGCAAGTAGCAGTCTGACTTCTTCTTCTAGCTCAACGGACTTGATCCGCATCTTATCCAGCTGTTCTTGTGTGGTGGCCACTTCGACCCTCAGGTCGTCGCGCTGTTGTTCGCTGTTTTCCTGGTATCCTGCGTACTCACTCTCCAGGTGCTCAAGGCGGGCTTGCAGGAGATTGCGCGCTGTCACCATTTCCTCTAGTTCGGTTTGCAGCTTTTCTGCATCGCCAATCAGGATATCACGGATCGTTTGCAACTCTGCGACATCAGCCAACAGTGTCTTTGATCGCTCTTGCAAGTCGTGGCGCTCTTGCTCGGTCAAGCTCAGCAACTCATCAGTTTGAGCCTTAACTTGCTCTAAACCACCCAGATCCGCTTCCAACTTATCGCGTAGGGCTTGGAGTACAGCGACCTCGCTCAACAGCTCTTTCGATTTCACGTCCAGAGCCTGACGTTCTTGCTCTGTAATATTCAACCGCTCTGTTGTTTGGCTCTGTAAAGTCTCAAGATCTGCAAAATCTTTACGCAAGTTTGTTAACAGCTTGCGTTCTTCGTCGAGCAAGTTAGCAGTCTCGGCCTGAACTTGCGTGGCTTGGTCAAACTCACCCCTCAAAACGATTAGTTTTTCTTGCTCTGAAGCCAGTTCGAGTGAAACCTGTGTGTTTTCTTTTTGGAGGTTTGCAAACCGTGCCTTCAAGACCGACAAACGATCGGCTTCATCGGCCAATTGAGATTCAAGTTCAGCGCTTAGCGCCCGATTTTGCTCGAGCTCCTTTGATCGCAGTTCAAGCTCTATATGAGTCTTCTTCTGCTCACCCACGATGGCGGTCAACCGTTCGATCAGCGAATTTCTCTCAGAGGATAAGCTGTCTGTTTGTTCTGCAAAGTCGTCTCTTTCCCGAGTCAGAACGCTAAGGTCAGAGATCAGAGCATTCCTTTCCTCAGTGAGAATGCGCTCACTGGCCTGGAGTTGCTGCTGTTCTTTTGTGACGGTCGTTATCTTGTCTGCTAATCTGATTTTTTCACGCTCGGCATCGGCTAGGAGCTTCTTCAGAGTGCGGATCTCTTTGATGTTTGATGTGACTTTCTTTGACAGACCCTGAACGTTGGCTTCCAACTCTTCTCGTTCACGGGAAACGTCCTCCAGATCGCTGGACAGCTGGGTCAGTTCCTGGTCCTGCTGCTCAACCTTCTGTTCACTACCG
>CAJQQJ010000156.1 GCA_905480445.1 uncultured Alphaproteobacteria bacterium
GAAACCATGCCAAATTGGCTATATCCAACCCTAAAAGTTGCAAATAACTGATCCTACTGGAAATCCATCGCTAATTCGGTAATGTCAGACGGGAAAATAGGCCTTATACTGAGGTCTCATATAATGTTTTTTTGTCGTAAATTGCAAAAAAATTCCGATTCGTGCAACAATGTCTTGTGCAAAATGCGAAGACTCGGTATGAATTTGCAATTATGACTAATGTGGGTAAAATTTTAGTTTTTGACGGGCTCATAAATTAGAACCATTGCCTGCGAATTAATTTAAACTTTTAGTTTTTTTGGCGGTTTTATATGTCGGAACACCTCTCCAAGGTACTCTTAGTCGAAGACGAGAAGTCTCTTGCCACTCTCTATGGTCAGTACTTAAAGAACGAATCCTTGGAAATCACCCACGTTGCCACCGGCCGTGAAGCGATCTCTTATCTTGAGCATAATGAACCCGATGCGGTTTTGCTCGATATCCGCTTACCCGACATGATGGGTACGGAAATTTTGGAAGAGGTCAACAGCCGCGGCATGGATACTGCTGTTATAATGATCACCGCTCACGGATCGATCAATACAGCAGTAGAAACAATGCGCGGCGGGGCTTACGACTTTCTGGTTAAGCCTTTTAACCGTGACCGTCTGCTGCAAACGCTTAATTCCGCGCTCAATCGCAAGAAACTAGCCAGCCTGGTTCGCAAGCAGGAACTATCACTCCATGATGGCTTTCAGGGCTTTATTGGCTCGTCTCAGACAATGCAGATTGTGTACCGAATAATTGAGGCTGCTGCCGACTCTAAAGCAACCGTCTTTGTCACCGGTGAAAGTGGAACTGGTAAAGAAGTCGCCGCCGAGGCCGTTCACTCACTTAGCAGTCGCACAAACAAGCCGCTAGTTGTTCTTAACTGTGCCGCCATACCAAAAGACCTCATGGAAAGTGAAATCTTTGGCCACGTGAAAGGTGCTTTTACTGGTGCCATCAGCGACCATGATGTAGCCGCGACGCAAGCAGATACCGGCACCTTTTTCCTCGATGAAATATGCGAGATGGACATCCATCTCCAATCAAAGCTCTTGCGCTTTATCCAAACTGGCACCTTCCACAAAGTGGGTTCGGCTAAAATGGAAAAAGTAGACATCCGATTTGTCTGCGCGACGAACCGCGATCCATTAGTCGAAATCGGCGCTGGCCGTTTCCGCGAAGATTTGTACTACCGTCTGCATGTTATTCCTGTTCAGTTGCCATCTTTACGCGACCGCCCAGAAGACATCATGCCAATCGCCATGAAATTCTTGCACGACTACTCTGAAGAAGAATCACGAGAGTTCGAGCGGTTTTCTGACCAGTCAATAAACCGTCTTGTCACTTACGATTGGCCAGGCAATGTACGCCAACTGCAAAATGTCATTCGACAAGTTGTGGTTATGAACAAAGGCCGCGTTGTTGAAGAGACCATGTTGCCATTCCCGCTTTATGGAAACAACGGACAGTCTTTGTCTACACCGCCTGCGAGACCACCTTTTGCGACGCAGAGCTCTGACGTGAGCCTTCCTTACCCAATTCCAAACTACAACACGGGTGTTTCGCCACCACAGCCAGAGATGCCAACGATGCCTCTTCGGCCTAAGCAGATCATGCCTTTGTGGCAGACGGAAAAGGAAGCAATCCAGACAGCCATCGACAGCTGCAATGGTAACATTCCGAAGGCCGCCGCTTTGTTGGGGATTTCCGCTTCTACGATTTATCGTAAGAAGCAAGTTTGGGAAGCAGAAGAAGCTAAATCGGCTGAGTAGTATCAGCCGGTATTCTTCTTAAACCAAGCAGCAAAAGCCACCTTAGTTTCTTCCGCAATCACGAGCAGTCTCTTGAGCTTCTGCTCGGCCAGTGCGTGATCCTCATCCGTCGCAGCGTATTCCGTTTCTTTGGACGCTTGGCTTAATGACAGAGCACCAAAAGTGGCTGCACTACCTTTAACCGTGTGCGCCTCGTGGCGAACCTGATGAAGGTCCTTAGCTTTTGCAGCTTCTTGGATCGCAATCAAACGCTTGTCGAGTTCGGACAAAAAGTCCTCAACCAAGAACTGAATAATGTCGTCACCCGTGTCTTTTCTCAACTGATCAAGAACTTCCTCGCCTAAAAGAGCGAAGTCACCACTGTCCTTTATTTCCGCACTTTCATCCTCAAAGACTTGGGAAGTCAGATCAAAGGGGCGATAATCATCAAGCTGTTCTGGTTCATCAACTTTCGGAGCAGCAGGAATTACAGCCTTCGGGCTCTCTTGTGGTTCTGAGACCTGCCCGCTTTCAACAAACAGGCTTAGTTCGTCGTTTTCCTCTGGCTCAACCCAAGATCTCAGGCAGACTAGCAGAGACTTCCGGTCTACCGGCTTCGACAGGTAGTCATCCATGCCGGCGTCTAAGCAACGCTGACGGTCGCTCTTCATTGCATTCGCCGTCAAAGCAATAATCGGAACGCCACTAGCCGAATGGTTAAGCTCTCTGATTAGTTTAGTTGCTTCAAGGCCATCCATCTCAGGCATCGAAATGTCCATGAGCACAAGGCTGTAGGTCTTTTGCGTAACCTTCTCAACTGCTTCGCGACCATTGACTGCAATGTCTACGTCATAAGGCTCCTTCTCGAGCATCGCCAAGAGAACAGTTCTGTTGGTTTGGCTATCTTCCACCAACAATATTGGTGCCTTCGGAAGGTTTTCGCTGCTTTTGCTATCCTCTGCTGCGATAAACCCAGCAGTATGGCCATCATCTGGACGCAAGACAGGATCCAATAGGACCGGCATGTCTTCAATGGCGTTTACGTCGCCTACTTCCAGTTCTAGCTCAAACCAGAAAGTTGACCCCTCACCCAATGTCGAATCAAAGCCAATTGTGCCGCCCATCATCGTAACCAAGCGTTTGCAAATGGCTAGACCAAGACCTGTGCCGCCAAATTGGCGCGTTGTTGCGGCTTCAGCCTGCGAGAAAGATTCAAAGAGTTTGCTTTTGGCCTCTTCTGAAATGCCAATGCCGTTGTCTTCTACCTCGAATTTCAGCATGACTTTCTTGCTGTTCTTCGATTTTCTTTCGGCGGTTGCACGTACTGAAACGAAACCATCATCGGTAAACTTGAGTGCATTACCCACAAGATTAAGCAACACTTGGCGTATTCGGGTAGGATCTCCCTTAACAGCGGCAGGCAGATCTTTATCAACAGATACTATAAGCTCTACGGATTTCTCTTTTGCTCGTGGCCTCAAAAGATCCGCAACCGACTTAGAAAGCCTATCAGCGTCAAAATCAATGATCTCTAGATCGAGTTTGCCAGCCTCCATCTTTGAAAGATCGAGAATGTCGTTAAGGATAACCAAGAGCCCTTGCGCAGACTCTCTCACCGTTTCAGCATATGATCTTTGTCGACGATCTAGCCCGGTCTCTAGCAGGAGCTGGGTCATACCCATCACCCCATTCATTGGCGTTCTGATCTCATGACTCATCATCGCTAAGAAGTCTGACTTAGCTCTATTACCAGCCTCGGCCTCTTGCTTCGCCTGCAGCAAGGCATGTTCGGCGGCTTTACGGCCAGTAATGTCACTGATCGCAATAACGCGTTCTTCTCTGCCTTCAATGGGTAAAGCTCTTGTCGACACCTCGGCTGCGAAAAGAGAGCCGTTTCGACGCTGGCACAAAACTTCGACGCCTGTTTCAATCGGGCGGCCTAACAGCTTTTGCCACCGCTTAGAGCCATCTTCCGGGAACAAGACTGAGGCATCGAGATTGATTAAGTCACGAGCATCATAACCAAACATTTCTAGAATACGGTCGTTAGCATTGACGATCGCGCCTTGGTCCAAAACCACGATGCCCTCAAAGGATGCTTCGGCTAACTGCTGGAAGCGCTCTTTACTTTGAGCCAACTCGCCTTCACGTCGTTTGGCGTCTGTGATGTCTGTGTGCAGCTCAACAAAACCACCGTTTTCGGTACGCCGCCCAGCGATCATGATCCAGTTATCGTCGTTCATCCGTTGTTCAATACGGCGGTTGGGTATGACCCTTTGCTGTAACCTGCGTTGGATCCAATTATCCGCGTCACCGTTAACGTCGGGGAACAAGCCCTTTTCGGCCCCTTTTTTGAGTATCTGCGGATAGGTAATCCCGGCCTTTAGATCGTCACCTAAACCTGCCATTTCTTGGTCAAAAGTTTTGTTGGAAAGGATCAAACGATCTTCGGCGTCATAGAGAGCAAAAGAATCTGACATTGTATCAATAGCGGTTGTCAGATTTGCGCGGCTCTCCAAAGCGCGACGGCGTTCTCTGAACAGCAAGTAGCCAATGAAAGCAGCGTTAACCACGAAGGCAATAAAGAATAGAACGAGGTTTCGATAAGTGTTGTTCAAACGCGCACGTAGGATGACAGGCTCGTCTTCCTGAAACAACATGGTTTCACCTGATAGACGGTGCAGCGCGGGGATCAGCGCCTGGAATTGCTCTCTGAGGCCTGTGACGTCCTCGAAAGAAAGCCTTTTGACGGCTGCGATCCTAGGCTCAACCTTTTCGACAAAAACCTTAACCTTACCAACAGTTTCATCTGCGCCCGCAATCCTGATCAGAACGTCCCGATAAGCTTGACGATTGAGTGTGGAGAGACGCGCCTTAACAGAACGATAGCGGTCACTGATGTCTTCGGCGTTGACTTCTGGGTCGCCTAACCGAAAGCGGTCGATGAGTGCAACAAGCTGTATGAGTTCGCGTTCCGTCTGCGTGACTGCCCAATAAGGGCTGTTTTCCCGGCCCGCTTGGACAGCGCTGTTTTCTCTTCTAAGTTCAATAAAAGCAAAGAACAGCATGACAAAAAGAACCACCAATGCTGCCATAGGCAGAGCAAAGCGTTGCCACCCCTTCATGGCTTATTCTTTCCGTCGAGTGACGTATGAACGTCGGCCCCGTGATTCCTCATGTACCGATAACTTTCTATCGGGGAATAAGCTTGCATTTTGCGGCCCCCGACTCGAATTTATAGTGTAAAGAACGAATCGATAAAAACCTTCTTTTTGCACAGAGCCGCCAAACCCTGCTACAACCTGGTAGGTTGAATCGACTCCATAGGTAAAATGGTAGGTTTTTCTTGTTTCGATTCGCATTTTGCAAAAACCGAGCATAAATGAGGCTTCAGTGAACAGCGACAGTTTTCCTCTACGCGGCAATTTTGAACACGTCGAATATTGGGTGTTTGATTTGGACAACACGCTTTATCCGGCTTCCTGTCGCCTGTTCGATCAAATAGAACGAAAAATGGGCCTCTTTGTTCAGGATTTTTTGGGACTAGAAACCGAAGCGGAAGCCAAGATAGTTCAGAAGCAATACTTCCGTGACTATGGAACGACTCTCAATGGCTTAATGCAAGTTAACGGTGTTAATCCGCATGACTATCTGAACTATTGCCATGACATTGACTATACTTCGGTGGAAGCTTCTGAGCGATTGGATAAGGCTCTGTCCAAGCTGCCAGGCCAGAAGACAGTGTTCACCAACGGCGACCGCCATCATTCTGAACGTGTGTTAAACAAACTTGGTGTTACTCATCATTTTGACGGTTACTTCGACATTATTGACGCTGACTTTATCCCAAAGCCAGAACTTAAGCCTTACGAGGACTTTTTTGGCACTTTTAGCATCGATCCAACCAAGTCGGCTTTCTTTGAGGACAGTGCTCGCAATCTCAAAACCGGCCATGAACTCGGGATGACAACTGTGCATGTCATAACAGACAGTATCTGGGCCCAAGCGCCGGATGATGCTGATTTCATCCACCACAACTGCCAGGAGATCGAAGGCTTTTTGGAACAGGTGATCCAAGAGCATTTCTAAGTCTGATATTTTTGCATAGCAATCGATCAGGCTTTTCGCTACACCCCATGCGCAAATACACAAACTTTCGGGACAGCCTTTTCTGATCCCATTTGAAATTCGGAGCCGTAAAATGGACTTGCAAGCTTTAGAAACCACAATTGAAGCCGCTTGGGAAAACCGCGATTCTGTCGGCCTGGACAGCAAAGGCGAAATTCGCGATGCCGTCGAAGACACTTTACTTGCTCTTGATAGCGGAAAATTACGTGTTGCTGAAAAGCGCGCTGAAGGTTGGCATGTTAATCAGTGGGCTAAAAAGGCCGTTTTGCTTTCTTTCCGTCTTAACGACATGGAAGTTATCGAAGGCGGTCCTGGACAAGCCAGTTGGTGGGACAAAGTACCTAGCAAGTTCGACGGTTGGGGAGCTAACCGCTTTCGTGAAGCTGGATTCAGAGCTGTTCCCGGCTGTGTCGTTCGTCGCTCTGCCTACATTGCACCTGGCGTTGTTTTGATGCCATCCTTTGTTAACCTGGGCGCACACGTCGACAGTGGCTCAATGGTTGATACTTGGGCCACAGTGGGTTCATGTGCGCAAATTGGTAAGAACGTTCACCTCTCAGGCGGTGTTGGCATCGGCGGTGTATTAGAGCCTCTTCAAGCAGGCCCTGTCATCATTGAGGATAACTGCTTTATTGGCGCACGTTCCGAAGTTGTGGAGGGTGTCATAGTTGAAGAAGGTTCCGTTATTTCAATGGGTGTTTTCATCAGCGCTTCTACGAAAATCATAGACCGCCACACTGGTGAAATCTTCATCGGCCGCGTACCTCCTTACTCGGTTGTTGTTTCTGGCTCTTTGCCCGGCAAACCTTTACCGAATGGAAACCCTGGACCAAGCCTCTACTGTGCCGTTATTGTAAAGCGCGTCGATGCACAAACCCGATCTAAAACATCGATTAACGATCTTCTAAGAGACTAAATTTGTAAAAACCCACGGAGGGATTGAAAATGGTGGTTCACTCTCATGCTGG
>CAJQQJ010000157.1 GCA_905480445.1 uncultured Alphaproteobacteria bacterium
CGCTGCTGCGACGGCTTCCTGCCAATCAACATCCTGGCCCTCTATCATGGCGGCAGTACATTGCGGGCGTTGGAGAATGAGCAGCCGTTTGGCTTGTGCGTTGCCATTTCGACGGCCTGGTCAAGCAGAGGTTTGTACTCAACGATGCGACCGGGCTCAATCCCACAAGAAGCCGAAACGATGAGTTTAGCGCCAGCGTCGTCGATCCGAGTGGCGAGCTCATTGGCAGCAAAACCGCCGAACACTACTGAGTGCACAGCGCCAAGGCGGGCGCATGCGGCCATTGCAACGAGAGCCTCTGGAACCATGGGCATGTAAATGATGACGCGGTCACCTTTGCCAACACCTTGATTGGCCAGTGCCCCGGCAAAGTTGGCGACAAGATCGAGCAGTTCAGAATAGCTGTATGTTCTTTTAGATTCTGTAACGGGACTATCGTAGATCAGCGCGGCTTGTTCGCCGCGGCCATTTTCGACGTGACGATCCAGCATGTTGTAGCAGGTGTTGAGTTCTCCGCCTTCGAACCAGCGGTAGAGCGGGGCGTTAGAATCGTCGAGAACCTTGTCCCATTTCTTTACCCAATCAATCCCTTCAGCCACTTCAGCCCAAAAGCCTTCGCGATCTTCTATTGAACGCTTGTGTACTTCTGTGAAATTTCCAGCCATTGCCTGTTCCTTGATCGCAAATTGTCCCTTTACGACAGGTTTTTAGCAAAGAGCGCTCTAAATGCAAAATGTTGTTATTGGTTCGAATGCCGCATCAGTTGAAATCTAATTGGGGGCAACCGCAGCAATCCATTCGCTGGAGGTCACAAACTGGCAGCCTCTTTCTTTGAGGTCGTCAATAATGCCTGGTAGGGCCTTAACTGTTCCTGGCACGATGGAGTGCAGCAAGATGACTGAGCATGGCGTAAAACGTGCTTTGACTCGTGCTCGAATTGTTGCCGCGTCCCTTTTGCGCCAATCTTCCGGATCTGTAACCCAGAGCAATGTGTCCAGGCCAGCTTGTTTTGCTAAGCTGACGGTCTTCTTATTGTAGGCACCATAGGGCGGACGGAAAACGGTGGGATAAATGCCAAGGCTGTTGAATACTTTGTTAGCTTTTGCAAGGTCAGCAGCCTGTCCAGAACCATTTTTCTTTGTGTAGTCATCATGATCCCAGGAGTGGTGGGCGACCTCGTGACCACGCGCAACCATTTCTTTCGTTAACTCAGGCAGTCGCTTCACATTCTTGGCAATCACGAAAAAAGTCGCTCGGATACCATGCTGGTCCAAAATCGAAAGGATTTCTCGGTCCAGTGTTTTATGCGGGCCGTCATCAAAGGTCAGCGCACAGAGATTTCTTCCTTCTGCGACCAGAGACTTGGGCGTTTTGATGATCTTGCGAGATGGTAGGATCCAGGAGCTAAACTTTTCAGGGGTTTTCTTTTTTGTTTTTGTGGAGGCGGTTTGAACATTAGATTGCTTCGTCGTTGCTTGATCAGCAGGCAAAAAAGTTAAATCTTGCTGGCCTTGGGTAAACTGGCCGCCGCCAGAAATAACGGGTTGGCCATTTTGATACGTAAGTACGCGATTTGGATCTGATGATTGAAGTTGTCCACTCTGAGAAGTAACAAGGCTGCTCGCAACCGGCGCTGATGGGACCGGGGCGGTGGCTAATTGCTGATCAGTTAATTGTTGCACAGCTATTGGTTGGTCAACGCGTGTCGTAACAATCGGTTTTGTTACCGCACAGGCCGATAGGCCAAGTAGCATGAGAAGAGAGAAACTACTTTTTGAAAAGGGTTTCATCTTACGTAAAGGAAGATCGAGAAGCACTTATTAGGACCAAATATATAAAATTTTTCGAATTCGAGTTTGCCCTATAGCATGCGATTCTGTCTTCGCCAACTATCAACGCGTTTCGAGCTCTGACGCATAAGTTTGCTGGCCCACCGGGATTATTTGAAACGATTTAGGTTTTGTTTCACCCGTGACTCATCTTAAAGAGTCAGTGTGCGGCTATTTCTTACGTTTCTTATAAAGCGCGGTACTGATCGAAAGAGAAATCCTATCGGATACAAAGGGTGCCCAGCGTGTAAGACCAAAGTCCGATCGTAACAGCGTTGCTTTGGCCCTAAAACCCAACCAGTCTCCCTTGTAGGCCGCGTGGAACCATTTGAGCGCATGTTCACCCTGATGAACCAACTCAACATCCATGTCCGTTGATTTAGTGACACCGTGAATGGTTAAGTCTCCTGTGAGGATTGCTGTCTTAGCACCGGTTCTTTTGACAGAGGTACTGACAAAATGAATGTATGGATAGTTATTAGGGTCGAAGAAGTTTTCGCTCGCGATGTTACCGTCTAGTGCTTGAAAGCTTGTTGTGACTGACCGAACATCCACGGTGACTTCAACTTGGCTCAAATGAACTTTCTTCTTATCAAAGAGGAAGGTTCCCTTAAACTTTGGAAATTTGGCTGTGAGTTCTGACACGCCGCAATGATTCCAAGAGGCAATGATATCAGTGTGCATCTTGTCGAAAAGATAAACTTCGGGTTCAGCCTGAGCTTTGTTCACGCTGACCAACAAAACTAAACTCAATAAAGCAGCAAATTTCGCCGCAAAGTTTTTAGGCGAGACCTCAGCATAACTAGAGGATTCCCATAGGCTGGAATATTTGGTAACTTTTGTCATGCAGAAACCTTTCGTCAGCCAACCCGAACTTTTTGTGACCACCAGCGATCTTGATCATCCAGCACTTCATGCGCTTGACG
>CAJQQJ010000158.1 GCA_905480445.1 uncultured Alphaproteobacteria bacterium
GAGATCGTGGTAGCCAGGATAAGGATCTGTCATGGTCGGGAACTTCCCAGAGGCTTCCCAATCAAAGCGCCCTGCGTCGACGAGTATTCCGCCCATCGCTACGCCATGGCCACCAAGCCATTTAGTGGCCGAATGCATAATTATGTCAGCGCCAAAATCAATAGGGCGGCACAAAGGCGGTGGCGTAAAGGTGCTGTCGATCATCAGCGGCACGCCGTTGTCATGAGCGATTTTGGCGACGGCTTCGATGTTCAAAATTTCCATACCAGGATTGCCAACAACTTCACCGAAAAGCAGTTTGGTGTTTGGCTGAATTGCGGCTTCAAACTCTTCTGGCTTTTGTGGATCGACAAAGGTCGTCGTTATCCCAAATCGTGGCATAGTCAATCGCAGGAAGTTAACGGAACCGCCATAGAGTTTGTTGGAAGCAACAATATGGTCACCAGCACTTAACAAGGTAGCAATAGCGAGATGTAGGGCAGCATGCCCACTGGCTGTCGCAACAGCCCCGGCACCACCATCAAGAGCAGCTACTCGTTCTTCCAAAGCCGCAACTGTTGGGTTGGAGATGCGCGTATAGATGTGGCCTGGGCGCTCTAGATTAAAGAGCGAAGCTGCGTAGTCTGAACTCTCAAAACCGTACGCCGTAGTTTGGTAGATCGGCAAAGCACGCGAATTGGTCTCGCTGTCGTAACGTTGCCCAGCGTGTAGTGCCAACGTGTCCGGTTTGTAAAATCTAGGATCAACCATTCCAATTCCTCGGTGTGATAGTTCAGATACTGTGCTTGTAAGCTAGGGCTTCTTTTTCATGTTTGGCTACAATTATCCAGAATAAAGATTGTTTTTTTCCTAAATGGAGCCAATTCTAAGTCAGTATTTTTTAGGAGGAATCCATGACAACCACAGCTCTTTACGCTGGCCTGCTGGGCCTGATTTACTTCTTTTTGTCTACTATGGTCATTCGGGGACGCCGTCAACACGGCGTGTCGATGTTGGATGGCGGCAACAAAGATTTTGCCCGGACAATCCGTGGCCACGGAAACTTCGCCGAATATGTGCCAATCATATTGATTTTGATTGGAATCAGCGAATTCAGCGGCAGTTCTCTGGTGATTGTACACGCTATTGGATTGATGTTGCTCGTCGGTCGCATAGCCCACGCTTGGGCCTTTCTATACGGGCCGAACATCTTCGCCCGTCAAGTTGGCATGCTCTTAACCTTCGGCGCGTTGGTCGTCGGTGCTATGAATTGTCTGCGCATCGGACTGCCAACAATCACTGGCTAGACAAATCGCACAGATAGCCTAATTAGAAGTTTGGGGCAGTTCTGCCTCACTGAGAGGGGAACCCTTCCTTGCCCAAACAAAATTATCTGACGGCCGTGTTTCTGGCCCTATGTGCATCCGCGCTTTTGCCGTTAACAGGTGCAATCGGTAAAGCCTTGACGCCAGAGATTCCGGCTATCCAAGTTGTTTGGGCGCGCTATTTTGGGCATTTCATCTTGGTTCTTCCCATCGTGCTGTACCGCTTTGGCCCAAAGAGCCTCTGGCCGACTAAAGTTGGGTGGCAGTTCATTCGGGGATTTTTACTTTGTATAGGAACTCTGAGTTTCTTCACCGGCGTGCATGCCACGCCCTTTGGTTTAGCTCTCGCCTTGTTCTATGTCGCTCCCTTGGCTGTCGCCATCTATTCCCATTTCTTTTTGGGTGAAAAGGTCGGCCCGCGCCGTTGGATAGCGGTCGCAATCGGATTTGTTGGAGCTCTGGTCATTTTACGCCCAGGACCGGATGCTCTACAGTGGATCTCCTGGCTTTGCCTTTTCGCTGGTTTCGCCGTAGGTGGCTATCTCACCATCACTCGATCTTTGGCCGGTACTGCCCCGCCCTTTGTTTCACTCGCTTTTACAGCAGTTGTCGGAACTTTGGTGACGTCGGTTCTAGTACCATTTGTTTGGGTCTATCCAACCGAGAGTTGGCAAATACTATTTCTGGTTTCTATCGCGGTGATCGCAGCTGTAGGACACTGGTTCTTAATCATGGCTTTTGAAAGGGCTGAAGCTAGCTCTTTAGCGCCCCTAGGCTATATTGAAATTGTCTCGGCAGCGTTGCTGGGAATGTGGTTCTTCAACGATACCATCGACACCATTTCTTGGGTTGGTGTTGCGATCGTTGTTGCAGCCGGCCTCTACCTCGCCCTGCGCGAACTAAAACTATCCCGACTATCAAAAGAAAGAATAGAATAATGGATCCACGTGTCCCAAATATCCGCAAGATCGTCACCCTTCGAGAGGAAACGCTTCAAGAATCAGGAAGAACAGTTGGCACAAAGAAAGACAAGATCGCTGTTGCTGCTGTTATCTCCAACCCATTCGCTGGATGTTATGAAGAAGACCTAGAGCCGCTTTACGACCTTGGGAAAAACTTAAGTGGTCAACTGGCAGAAAAGGGTGTCGAGCTGCTGGGTGTCAAACCGGATGAGGTCACTGGCTATGGCAAAGGAGCCATTGTTGGGATCAACGGAGAGATCGAGCACGCAGCCGCGATTATGCACCCTAGATTTGGAGCGCCCGTTCGCGCTGCAGTTGGTAAAGGTGATGACATCATCCCTTCCACAAAGAAAGTAGGCGGACCTGGCTCAGCTATTACGATGCCAATCACCAACAAGGACTCAATCTGGGTTTTCGATGACATGGATGCTATCGAGATCACGATCCCGGACGCACCTAAACCGGATGAGATCGTCGTCGTTGTTTGTCTTGCCGTTGGCGGCCGTCCACTAGCCCGCACCAAAGCCGATTAAAGGAGCAAACTATGTTCAAAGCAATGATCCTGCTGAAACGCAACGCTGACATGAGCTTCGAGGAATTCACAGACTGGTGGCTAACGGAACATGCACCCTTGGCCAAAGAGCTACCTGGTTTGCAGAAAGGCGTTTTCAATTTAGTCGAAGGCCAAGGCGACGAAGAATTCGATGGTGTTTCAGAACTATGGTTCAATACTAAAGAAGCTTTTGAGGCAGCCTACGCTACAGAAAAAGGTAAAGCAGTCGCTAACGATTCCCTTTCCAAGGTTTCTAAACGCGTCCGGCTTTTTGTTGCAGAAAACTCCATTAGAGACCTCAGTATAAGGCCTATTTTCCCGTCTGACATTACCGAATTAGCGATGGATTTCCAGTAGGATCAGTTATTTGCAACTTTTAGGGTTGGATATAGCCAATTTGGCATGGTTTCACGCCCCATTTCTGGGTTT
>CAJQQJ010000159.1 GCA_905480445.1 uncultured Alphaproteobacteria bacterium
CTAATAGCCTCTTGCTACGGCAGGGACAAGCTTTCATCCGTGCGAGAATCCGTCGCGTAGGAGACAAGACCCTTTTCAAGCCTAATTTGTCCTTTAGCAACAAGGTCCAAACAGCGTGCATAGAGCTTGTGTTCTTGCTGTAAAATCCGAGCTGAAAGAGATGCTTCATTATCATCGGGCGACACAGGGACAACGGCTTGTCCAATAATAGGTCCGGTGTCCGTGCCTGCATCGACAAAGTGAACTGTGCAACCTGCGAAACGCACACCGGCATCAAGCGCCTTTTGTTGAACGTCTAGTCCTGGAAAGGATGGCAACAAGCTCGGGTGAATGTTAATCAGGCGGCCAATCCATTTGGTCACAAAATCTTCACTAAACAAGCGCATGAAACCTGCAAGGCAAATGATGTCCACGCCAGCGTCGACAAGTGCCGTATCAAGAGCCTGGTCGAAGGCTTCACGGCTGTCATAATCACGGTGAGAGATCGAAAGAGTGGGGGCGCCAGCTTGCTGGGCTGTCGCCAAACCCTGTGCATCAGCTTTGTTCGAAAAAACTAGAACAGGCTCAGCACCAAAAGAGGGCTCTTTAGCTGCCTCTAGCAAAGCCGTCATGTTCGAGCCTCGCCCTGATATCAGGACAGCGAACTTTTTCTTGGTCATTGATGCCGATGCTTCGTTCATCACCTTTTATTTCTAGAAGAGCTGATCGAGGTTTGTCATCGTAACGCCGCTCTCGCCAGTAACTCGTCCGATGATAGAACAGGTTTCTCCCTCGGCTCTCAGTAGTTCCAGCGCCTTTTCAGCGTCAGTTTCCGCTACCACTGCCACGAAGCCGATGCCACAATTAAATGTACGGGCCATTTCCTTAGCTTCTATGTTGCCGGATTTGTGCAGCCAGGAAAAAACAGCGGGTGCTTGCCAAGCGGCACAATCGACGTCGACACCCAGGCCTTCAGGCAGTACCCGAGGGATGTTTTCATAGAACCCACCACCAGTGATGTGAACGAAGCCTTTCGAAAGATTGTCTGTTAGCAGCGCCAAGGCGGCCTTCACATAGATTCTAGTAGGCGTGAGTAAAGCCTCACCTATACTCGCTGCATCCTCGAAAGGGCAAGGAGAGGCGAAGGACAAGCCTTCATCTGCCACGACAGAGCGGACCAGAGAAAAACCATTTGAATGGACACCTGAAGAGGCAAGGCCAATAAGCACGTCACCTTCTGCAATTGTCTGACCTGTCAGAAGCTTGTCTCGCTCAACCGCTCCCAGTGAAAAGCCCGCCAGGTCGTAATCTGCATCTTGGTAAAGCCCCGGCAGTTCAGCGGTCTCACCACCAATTAGTGCACAACCTGCTTCACGGCATCCGGCAGCGATGCCAGAGATAACAGCCTTGGCTTCTTCGACTTCCAACTTTCCGGCGGCATAATAATCGAGGAACAACAGAGGTTCCGCACCTTGGACAACTAGGTCGTTTACACACATCGCAACCAAGTCGATGCCAACAGTGTCGTGCTTGCCGGTCTCGATTGCAATCTTGAGCTTGGTTCCAACGCCGTCGTTGGCGGCAACCAGCAAGGGATCGCTGTATCCGGCTGCTTTCAAATCAAAAATACCACCAAAACCACCAAGATCAGGATTTGACCCTGGACGACTGGTTGACTTGGCCATAGGGCCGATGGCTTTTACAAGATCGTTGCCGGCGTCAATATCGACACCAGAATCTTTATAGGTTCTCGGATGGCTGGAATTGCTCATTGGCGATAAACTGTCACGATTGGGTTGCTTATGGGGGCTAGGCTCGCCATATAGAACCTTGTTCTCTAGAATCCAAGGGACTTTGTCCATGCGAAGACTTTTGCACCAATTTATCTCCCGCATTATCTTCACCTTTGCTGTTTGCGGGCTGTTTAGCGTGGCTGCTTTGGCAAACAACCCTGCTTTTATGTCGCCCAAGTTGTTGACCAAAGCAGCGGGCAACGACATGGAGTCTGCCCGGAAAACCGCCTTTATCAAGGCCGAGTTAGCGGCACTGCAACAAGTCTTGCCACGCTTTGTGCCGGAGACTGGCTTAGACCGAGTACCCGTGCCAACAATCGAGCAGCTGGAGAGCATGGTTGAGGGTTTGGAGGTTCATGATCAGCGCATGAATGAAGACGGTTATGTTGGTCTGGTGTCTATTCAGTTCAATGAGGAGGCGGTCGCTAAGTTTCTATTGAGCCGGCAGGTGCCCTTCACAACAGAAAAATCGGGGCCAGTCCTTGTACTGCCGATCTTCATCAAAGACGGGCAGCGTTATCTATGGGAAGCCGATAATCTCTGGCGCGAGATCTGGCTGACAGAACCCAACAAACAAAGCCTTTTGGAATACGTTATCCCCTTAGGGGATGGTCATGACCAAGAAGCACTGCCAATCCACAGTGCAACAATCGACAATGAGGAAGGCGTGAAAGCGCTGAAAGACCGCTACGGCGCAAAGAGTCTGCTGATTGTTGAAGCGGAAGCGGTGGAGAATGCTGTTTCGCTTTCGGTTTATCGCTCTGGCCCCATTGGTGGTTCTCGCCAGTTTGACCGCAGCATCGAGGGGGAAGGCAAAGACCTCAATCGCTTGTTGCTCGACGCTGCTAAGTTCGTTGGAAAACGCTACAACGACTCCTGGGTATCAGCGCGTCAAGTAACTGGGACAGACCAAATCCAGGAAGTCCCCATTTTGGCGCTTGCGGAAAGCTTAACGGAATGGAACATCTATGGTGAACGCTTGAAAGCAATCCCGTTGGTTCGTTCAGTGGAGCTGTTGTCTTTGGGCCAAGGTCTTGCCAAAACTAGGGTTGAAGTAGCTGGTTCTGTTCAGCAGCTGCAGGCGGCGCTCAGCCAATCTGGGTTGGAGCTTTTTCCAATGACCTATACTTACGTGATTCAAAGATCCGGGGTTGGGGATCCGCGTTATCGCAATGATGCGATTTCTTACATGGATGAACCGCTGCCAGTGCGAGTTGAGACCTATGACAACGGCCAGGCAGTTGATGCCAACGGCGAACCTCTACAAGATTGGCAATTGGATCAAAACGGCAATGCCTACAATCCAACACCCACAACAAACACTAACGGACAGTTCAATACACAGGGAATTTATTAAGAAATGGTTATGACTTTTCTGAAAAGACCAACTGTTTTTTGGCTCATTGTAACAGCTGCGATCTTGCTTCTGTTGTATTCTGTGAGATCCATTATGACGCCTTTTGTTTTGGGCATTGTCATCGCTTACTTCTTGGATCCCTTAGCGGACAGGTTAGAAGCTAAAATGAGCCGAACTTGGGCGGTCACGATTATTGCAGTGGTGTTCTCTTTTGTAATCACTGTGATAATGGTGTTGGTCATACCTGCTTTAGTCAACCAAATCATTGCTTTGGTTTCAAGCCTGCCAGCGGTGCTCGCTAACGCGGAGACTTTCTTTTACAGCGCTCTCAATTGGCTTGATAAAAAATTGCCGTTTATTGGGTTACCGGTGAGCTCTATTCCTGAACCAGGCCAAAGCCTAGCTAGCTACTTTGAAAGCGATCAAGGTGGTGCTGTTTTGAAGGAAATTCAGAACTTCGTCACGTCTTACTTTGGTGACATTGCCAGCGGCGTGAAGGCAGTCGTTTCTCGGATCTGGTCAGGATCAATGGCCGTGATCGGTTTAGTCTCGCTCATCCTTGTGACACCGGTTGTAACAATCTACTTCCTTTATGAGTGGAACCGTATGGTTGCTGATATAGACCGCTGGTTACCCAGATCACGCATCAACGTCATTCGCCAGCTCGCAAACGACGTTGATCAAACATTGGCAGCATTCATAAGAGGACAGATGCTGGTCTGTCTGTTCTTGGCGATTTTCTATGCGGTAGCGCTTTTGGTGATCGGACTGAACTACTGGCTGATCGTTGGGATAATCATCGGTGCGCTGTCATTCATCCCTTACGTCGGGGCGATTATCGGTTTTTCGATTGCTATGGTCTTGGCCTTGTTCCAGTTCGATAGCTTTGGCCCAATCATCGCGGTACTGGTTGTCTTCTTTGCGGGGCAATTTTTGGAAGGCCAGTTCATCACGCCCCGTCTTGTGGGCAACCGCGTCGGGCTACATCCCTTGTGGGTGATCTTCGCTTTGCTAGCAGGCGGCGTTTTGTTTGGTTTTATCGGTGTGTTAACTGCAATTCCAACGGCGGCGGTCATCGGTGTCTTTGTTCGTTTCGGCTTCCAACGCTATATGGGCAGCAGTTACTACGACCCCGCAGCTTGTGATAGCCAGGGTAAACCTCTGGTCAAGTTCGACGAAGATCCGCCAGAAGATGAGTCGACAACTCTTGTCTGATAAACCAGTTCAATACGTCCTTGCTTTGCCCCATCGCAGCGCATTTGGACGTGATGATTTCATCGTCAGCGCTTGCAATGAAGAGGCGGTTGCCTGGATTGATAAATCCGAGGATTGGCCTTTACAGTGTCTCATCATTTCTGGCGATGTAGGCAGCGGCAAAAGCCATCTCGCGGCCGTTTGGAAAGAAAAATCTGACGCCGTTCAATTGGAGCCGAACCAGATCAGTTGGTCCATGGCTCAGATCGAAGAGGAAAGAGCTGGTCGACCGCTTATTGTTGACCAGCTTGAGGATTTTCAAGATGTAGAAGGTGGTGAAACATTCCTGTTTCACTTGATTAATCATGCCAAGGAACAAGCCACTTCCTTGTTGATCCTATCCAGTCAGCCACCGGCAAAGATGACCATCTCTTTGAAAGACCTTGCATCAAGACTTTTAGCAATGCCAACCGTGTCCATTCGACATCCCGATGATGAGTTGATTAGAGGTCTTTACCGCAAACTCTTTTCAGAGCGGCAGCTTACTGTTAGCGAAGAGGTTATCGCCTATCTAGCAACTCATGCTGCAAGAGATTTCCCAACAATTACGAGTTTGGTACAAAGGCTGGATGAACAGGCACTAGCTTCCAAAAAAGCGATTACTGTTCACTTGGCTCGATTGGTTCTGCAAGCGGAATAATCGCGATTTTACCCTGATTGATTGTCAGCGCAGTTTTACCATCCGCCAAGGCCAAAGCGTCATTACCAAAAACTTCACGGCGCCAGCCTTCCAAAAAGGCGAGGCCGTCATGCTTGCCGGTCGCCATTTTCTCTAGATCTTTAGAAGAGGCGATCAATTTGCCAGCAACTTTGTGTTGGTCAATTTTTGCTTTCAGCAAGACCCGCAACAACTCTAACAAAGCATCATTGCGATCTCTGTTATCTGGTTTCTTGGGCTGAACTGGGGCTGTTTCGGGATCTTGATTCGCTGCCTTGTGAAGCATGTCCAAGAAAGCTTTACCTTGATCCTTTTTGAAGATCGAACTGTTAAGACCTCGCGCTTTTGTTAGATGCTCAAAAGTCTTTGGCAAAGTGGCCGCGATCTCAGTTATTGTATCATCGCGCATTAAGCGGTTTTTAGTCGAATTGCGTCGACGCGCTTCTTCATCGCGCCAGGCCGCCACAGCTTGCAACGCTAGTAAAAACTTTGGCTTGTAGCTCCGTGGCTTAAGCTTGCGCCAAGCTTCATTAGGATCGCTGCGATAGGTGCTGACTGATGTGAGAATCGTCATTTCCTCTTCAAGCCAGACTTCTCTGTTGTTCGCTTCCAATTGCTCTTTGAAGATCAGGTAAATGTCACGCAGGTGGGTGACGTCAGAAATAGCATAGGCCAACTGCTGATCTGTCAAAGGTCGGCGCGACCAATCCGTATAGCGGGATGATTTATCGACGGTCTTGGATAATAGCACATTGACGAGTGCCTCATATCCAACAGAGTCACCAAAACCGCAAACCATAGCAGCGACCTGTGAATCAAACAAAGGTGCTGGAATTTCATTGGTCAGATGCAGAAAGATTTCGAGATCTTGACGTGCTGAATGGAACACCTTGAGAATGGACTGATCCGCCATGACCTCAAAGACTGGGGTCAGGTCAATGCCATTTGCCAAGGGGTCGATAGCGACCGCCTCGTTGGTACTGGCAATTTGGATCAGACACAGCTCAGGGTAATAAGTTTTCTCTCTGAGAAACTCAGTGTCCACGGTGATGAAGTCTTCGTCGCTAAGGGTAGCGCAAAAGGCTTGGAGTTCTTGGTTATTATTGATCAAGCGCATAACGCCAACGTGTCTGGCTGAATCTGCGGGGAAAAGCAACAAAGGAGTCGCCTTATTTGGCGCTTTGTTTCCAATTAACCATCGCAACACCCAAAATAGTAACGGCCATGCCCAGCAGGCCTATCGGACCAAAGCGTTCATCAAAGAGGAAAAAAGCGTAAAGGGCTGTTACAGCGGGCACCAAATAGAATAGACTTGCAACCTTGGTGGCGGCTCCTCTTTGGATCAACCAATGTAACAATGAGATGGCACCTATGGATAAAATCACGACGAGCCAGACCATTGCGAAGATTGATTCTCCGTTCCATTCCAAACGCATTTCTTCGAAAATAAGTGCAAAACCCAGGCAAAAAACTGCAGCAGCAGAAAACTGTACAAAGCTGCTGGATATGATGTTGTGCCCTGAACAAAAGCGCTTTTGGTAAACAGTAGCAACTGAGATTGCGATCAATGAGAAGAAGCAGAGGACCAATGTTATGAGAGGTCCGACCCCATCATCCATTTTACGAGTAACAACCAAAACAGCACCAGCCAAGCCAATGATCAGTCCTAAGACTTGGACAAAAGTTAGTCTTTCTTTCAGGAACGCGAAGGCTAAGATAGCAGTCACGATGGGCTGCAATGAGACGATCAAAGCGGAAACACCGGCCTCCATTCCCATTGATATGGCGGCAAAGACGGCACCCAAGTAACAGCCATGCAGCAAAACACCGGTAAAAGCGAGATGCGCATAGGCACGCCAATCTCTCGGCCATTTTGTTTTTGCGATCAAGGCAATTGGAAACAGTAAAGCAGCCGCTATCGCGAACCGCAGACCTAGAAACGTCATCGGATCGGCGTGAGGCATCGAATAACGCGCGCCAATAAATCCAGTCGCCCAGAGAGCAACAAAAAGGGAAGGGGCGAGCAGGATAGCAGCCGACGCGTCGTTTGAAGATTTAGTGTTCATGGCGGGCTAGTTAGCAGGCTTTTGGCTTCAAGCAAGGGTCGAGAAGGAAAAATCCCATAATTGCTTGACAAAGCCGGGCTGGCTGGCAATTACCCTCTGCAAAAGTCTAGAGATATTTCTATCCCAGACGAACGATTGGAAATTCTGAATAATGCATCTTTATCGCAGCCACAACTGTGGTCAACTTCGTGCCGAAAATGTCGGCGACACTGTTCGCCTTTCGGGTTGGATTCACAGAATGCGCGACCATGGCGGTTTGCTGTTCATTGATCTTAGAGATCACTACGGCTTGTCCCAGTGTGTTGTGGATACCAGTTCGCCGCTCTTTAAGACAGCAGAAGACTGCCGTGTTGAAACGGTGATCACGGTCACTGGCCGCGTCGTTAAGCGTACAGATGAAACCATCAACTCGCGCCTGCCAACAGGTGAAGTCGAAATCTATATTGATGAATTGGTTGTCCAAAGCACCGCGCAGGTTTTGCCTTTGCAGGTGAACTCTGATGAGGATTCTAGCGAAGACCTTCGTTTGCGCTATCGTTACCTCGATTTGCGTCGTGAAAAAGTTCACAATAATATTGTACTGCGCTCAAACGTTATTGCTTCGATCCGTCGTCGCATGATCGATCAGGGTTTTACTGAGTACCAAACACCAATTCTGACCTCTTCGTCACCAGAGGGTGCTAGAGACTTTGTCGTGCCATCGCGTTTGCACCCTGGTAAGTTCTACGCTTTGCCGCAAGCGCCACAGCAGTTCAAGCAGCTCTTGATGATGGCGGGTTTTGATCGCTATTTCCAGATCGCTCCTTGTTTCCGCGACGAGGATAGCCGTGCTGACCGCAGCCCTGGTGAATTCTACCAGCTCGATTTTGAGATGTCTTTTGTCACCCAAGAAGATGTTTTCAACACCATCGAGCCAGTCCTGCATGGTGTCTTTGAGGAGTTCTCCAAAGGTAAAACCGTAACACCGACACCTTTCCCGCAGATCCCTTTTGATGAAGCCATGATGAAGTATGGCTCTGACAAGCCAGACTTGCGCAACCCGCTGGAAATCAAGGACGTCACAGAAGTCTTCCGCGATTCAGGTTTCGGAATCTTCGCTAAGATGATTGGTGGCGGCGCAATCGTTCGTGCCGTGCCGGGTCCAAAGTGCGGATCACGCGCCATTTGTGACCGCTTCGACAGTTGGGCCAAGAAAGATCAAGGTAAACCAGGTTTGGCTTACATCATTTTCCGCGATGGTGAAGGTGCCGGTCCTGTTGCCAAGAACATCGGGCCCGAAAAGACAGCTGAAATTAGAGACATCATGGGTCTCGAAGACGGCGACGCAGTCTTCTTCTCATGCGATAAACCAACACAGTCTGCCAAATTCGCTGGTGTTGTGCGCACGAAAGTTGCGGAAGATCAGGGCCTGATTGAAGAAGGTTGTTACAAGTTCTGTTGGATTGTCGACTTCCCAATGTATGAGGAAGACGAGAATACAGGCACAATCGATTTCTCTCACAACCCATTCTCTATGCCACAAGGCGGAATGGAAGCATTGGAAACGATGAATCCATTGGATATCAAAGCCTACCAGTATGACATCGTTTGTAACGGAATTGAGTTGTCATCTGGCGCGATCAGAAACCACCTACCTGACATTATGTACAAAGCCTTCAACATCGCGGGCTATGAGCCTGAAGTGGTTGACGAGCGTTTTGGTGGTATGATCTCAGCCATGAAGTTTGGCGCACCTCCACATGGTGGTTCGGCACCAGGTATCGACCGTATCGTGATGATGTTGGCTGATGAGCCAAACATTCGCGAAGTGGTGGCCTTCCCAATGAACCAACGCGCTGAAGATCTTATGATGCAAGCGCCAAACATCATATCTGACGATCACAAGAAAGAGCTCTTCATTCAATCGGATATGCCGTTAGAGATTAGCGAGTAAAGTAAAGCAAAGGGAATTGAGTTATGAAAGCCTTAAGCGTTGGCCTCTTAGGCCTTTCGTCATTGGTTTTATTATCGGCTTCAGAATGTAGTGAAACTAGTCGACTACAGTCCACGACTGCAACCACGACCGATGGCTCAATTCCTGTTGTAACTGCGCAAGAGTTGGAACCTACCAGCACCTTTGAACCGCGCGGCAAAAAGGTAGCGACGCTGAAGTCAAAACTGGCAGTTAAGGAAGCAACCAGATTGGTGTTTGATCAGTCTGTGCATTGTTGGAATCCGTCTGTCTTGCCAGACGCTGGTCTAGACACCATTCAAACGGTTGGTGAACGACCTCTAGAGGGTGAAGTGACTGTCTATCAACTGTCTGGCGGAACGACCTACGGCTCAGATAGTGAAGTTCTAACAGTGCACGTCACACCCCGAAAGGGGGGTGGTAGTCAGTTGGCTGTTTATCGCATGAACAAGCAGCTAAAGCTCCCCAACCATGTAATGAAAGATATTCATCGTTGGTCCAAGGGCAAGCCTGGCTGTTAAGCAGACAGAATTTGTCGGGACGCTACAAGAACTCAAGCTATTCTAAGAAGAGACAAGCGGCTGCGCAATTGTTGCCTTCGAAACCGTCTCCGCTTTGAACATGCCAAGCCGAATTCTGCAAAAAGACTTTGCAAGACCCAGCCTCTGTAATGTCGTTGACGTAAGTCAGGGCGCAGAAGCTGGCTCGTTCGGACCCAGGGATCATCGTTGGTTTGGTGTCATTGCTGAAAGTGAAGACAACTGTTCTCAATCGTGGGCGATACTTGAAGCTCAAAAGCTTATCCATAGTTTCACCGCGGGGCGTCTTTGTCTTGCTAAGCGTTCTGACCTGATCTCTTAGTGTTTCAATAGTTTTGTTCTGCTGTTCGATTTGTTGCTTCATCTCTCCAATGGTTATTGCCATAGCGGCGAGTTGCGCAGAAGTCTGGGCGTCGGTTATGTTTGCGCTATCTTGCGCTAATGTTTGCGACGGAAAAGACAAACACAGCAGGCTGAGCAATAATGCAAATGAGAATGAAAACTTCACAGACAGCTCTCTAGTTTACAGGGTAGGTGATTTGGTCACCGACCTCGATACCGAAATGTTCAATGCTTCCGGCATTTAGCTCTAAAACGTATTGAGCTGGTTCGCCTGAGGGCAAAGACTGCAACGAGAAAGGTGTTGTGTTGGGAGCCCAAGAAACAACAAATCCATCTTTATCGATGTAAATGATGTCGAGCGATAAAGGTGTGTTTCTCATCCAAAAGGCCCGTGGTTGTTCCCGATCAAAGATGAAAAGCATTCCATCGTCCTGACCCATCGACTGAACAAACATCAATCCTCTTTGGTGCTGGTCCGAATACTCAGCCAATTCGATATCAATTGGAAAATCACCCAGGGCTGTCGTTAGCATCAAGAGGTCTTGTTTAAAGCTTATGATTGGCACGCCTTCCGGTAATTGGCGCACTGGCGATGCAAAAGCGACTGATGCAAACAAAATAACAGCAGCGCAAAAGATGCCTAACTGAGATAATATGGAACCCATTAGCTTAACCATTACGTTGATCCGTCCTCTTTCACAGATGTGACATTCTATTCTACCGTTTTTAGCGGTCACCTGACAAGCAACTAGAATCAAGGGGGTCGCCTTATGACAGCCCTTTCTTTTCCGTCGCATTGTGCTTATTTAATAGGGAGTCGCCCTTAGCAAGAACGAGAGACAAACCATGGCATTGAAAACGATTTTGGTCCACCTAGCGGATGACGATCAATACAAGAAGAGATTGAAGGTCGCCATTGCTTTAGCGCGCCGTAACAAGGCGCACGTAACGGCGCTTTATGTGACCAGTCCGACGGATGCCAGATCCGCGATGGTTGGCCGGGCGGCATCCGCTCGCTACGAGGAAACGGCACTGGAAGACGCTCGCAAAAAAGCTGCCGAGCTGGAAGTTGATTTTGCTGCAGCTTGTACGGCGAAGAAAGTATCGCATCGTTGGGTAATGGAAGATGGCGATCACCTGGAACTTTTGGAAGAGCATGCCCGGGCTGCTGACTTGGTAATCGTTAGCCAGTCTAAGAACAGATATTTGGAAGACTTCTTCCGCCATCAGCTTCCTGAACAGATTGTTGTTAAATCAGGCTGCCCAGTTTTGATTATCCCACGCAAATGGCGCGTTAAGACGACGATAGCCTCTGTTCTTGTGGCCTGGAGATCAGACAGGGAAGCGGTCCGTGCAGTCCGTGACTCTCTCGAATTTCTAAAGAAAGCCAAACGTGTTCAGGTTTTAACGGTTTCCAAAAATAATGAAGCTGAGGGTCTGCCAGCTAATCAATTGCTGATGTATCTGGCTAGACATGGCGTTGACGCTGAGCATCATGATCAAAATGGCGGCGACGTTGGCGATACAATCGTCGAGACGTCCGTGAGCGAAGATCACGATATGATTGTCATGGGTGGTTTTGGTCAATCCCGCCTTCGTGAGATGGTTTTGGGATCCGTCACTCATGACGTGCTCAAGAAGACGAAATTGCCAATCCTGATGTCTTA
>CAJQQJ010000160.1 GCA_905480445.1 uncultured Alphaproteobacteria bacterium
TATCGTGCTCAATATCGATTGAGTAAGCGGCGCGGTAGTCCTCGCAAGAAGAATGGATTGTCTCGGGGTCTCGAAAAGCATCCAAGTATTCCTCCAAGGCTTGCGTTACGAAAGGCGTGGCACCGGCTGAGTCTGAACAGCACTTCATGCACCAAAAATAATCTGGATCTGTGCCGATTAGTTTTTCAGGAAGGGGCGCATTTTGGATGAGCCAGTACCAATGCCAATAAGCGGCTGCGAAGGCGCTGGTGGCGTTGGCATACATTTCTCTGGTTGGGGCGATATCCAAAATCGCTGTGGCCAGCACACGTTCACTGTGATCGTACGCAAGACGATGTGCCACCCGTCCGCCACGGTCGTGGGATCCGACTAGGAACTTCTCATGCCCAAAGACGTCCATCAAGGCGATCAGGTCATTGGCCATAGCCCGCTTCGAGTAAGGAGAATGTTGTTCGTCAGTCTCCGGTTTGCATGAGCGTCCGTAACCTCTCAAATCAGCACAAATCACACGGTAATGCTGGGCTAGTGTTGGTGCAATCTTGTGCCACATGGCAGAAGTTTGGGGGTAGCCATGCAGCAGTAGAAGTGGAGCTCCTTCACCGGCTACTCGACAAAAGACATGACCGCCCGGAACATCAATGGTCTTCTCTTCAAACCCTTCAAAAAAGGTCCGGGCTAAAGAAGAATTTTCTAAGATTTTCTCAGGGTGATAAGTCACTTTTTAACGCATCCTTTTGGGTTTGTTCAACAACACAATGCCTAACATTCAACACAAAGACATCCCTCGAAATTTCAAGAGGAAACCTAAACAAATTGAGAAGACTAAGGCAAGTTGCAATGTTGTTTAACGTAGTCGATGTAACCGACGCTGCCTCTCAATTCGGTAGACTCAAATTTGAGATAACCAAGACTGAAGTCGAAACCATGCTCTTCCATTGGTCGCCCAGCAGAGCTCATGGCTGACCGTAGTTTCCAAATTTCGTGCTGCTGATTTTCAGGGGGAATTGGCGCCTGAGTATCCCAATACCGGACAGGAACATAACAGATCGCATGAAACTCATTCTTGGATGCAATCTCTAGTCCCGAAGTAACTTTGAGAATGTCTAGAACACTTAACATCGTTGCATGAACGATAATTCTTCTCTGTGCTTCCGTCTCTGGGTCGCTACATTTTCGTTTGCTCCAGAGGGTTCCTGTCGGACAAGTTGCATCTACGATACGATACTTACCGTCACCGTAACCACGCCAAGTAAAACCAACTAGGTTCATCATCATGGAACCTTTCCAATTGTGGGCATTGTGATTGAAATTCACATGAGCGCCCATGGCTTTCCTGCCATTTCTGCGAGCGCGCGCCTGTTTGCTTTCGAAAGCGGATTGAAACTACTTCGGTTGTTTGCCCAGTCAAAAACTTCCTCAAGGCAGAGTTACTTTCAGGTAAAATACGGCCTCATTGCCTTGGAATCGATTCCCATTTCAAAACTTCGTATTCTGAATACAAGGGCACAACTGAAAGGAAACAATCAATAGAATTCAAAATCAAGGCAAGGCATTCCAACAATCTCTCGTAACACGTACTATCTCGTAACACGTACTATAAGGACTAGCGAGGCTGGAGGACTGATCGAATAGATCGTTTCATAGCTAAGTTGCTGGAAGATGGTTAGACTGTTCAATCAATGCATGATTTGAAAATGGGTAAGCTCAGAGGCCCAATATTTCTGCACTAATGGTTAGGTATTTGGAGTGCCCAGAATGAATGAAGAAAACGCCCGAATAAGCAAGGCACCATGGCACCTGTGGGTGATCGGGTTGCTGGCTATCCTATGGTATCTTAACGGTCTCTATGATTTCGCCTCGACGACAACAAAAGAGGCTAGTTACACGTCTCAATTTACGCAAGCCATGCATAACTTTTATGATGCGATGCCAATCTGGGCTCTTGCTGCTTGGGGTGCAGCAGAGCTGTTTGGAATCGCCGCAGGGATTCTACTGCTGTTCAAAAGTAAATTTGCTTTGTATGCTTTCGGATGCGCGCTCGTCGCGATTCTTGTTAATCTTGCCTACAATTTCATTGTAGCAGACGCCAGTAAAGCGATCGGCAGCAATGCGATCTACTTCGAAGCGATTGTGGTTGCCAGCACCTTGCTGTTTCTTGCCTATTCCTACCGGATGTCTGCGACTGATGCCCTGAGCTGATTGTTTCTTTTTGCTTTTTTAGTTTCCGTCGTTTTGGCACTCTTGGTTTAAAGTGGTTGAGACTGAACAAACGAATTTGTTGGTCGAGGATTTTTGCTAGCTTCATAAGCGCGGCAGTTTTTTTTGTTTCACCTTGTCTCGCTTTATGGCACCTTGATTCTTGGCCATTATGACCATTTCGGTTTGCAGGAAACAAGAGATGCCGCGTTTATCGCCTTTGAATAAAGACCAGTTGGATGCTGCTCAGAGAGCAGTCTTTGATAAGATTTTATCTGGCCCGAGAGGGAAAGTAGGAGGGCCCTTTCCGGCCTTGCTGCAGATACCGACAGCGGCAGACTTGATGCAAGAATTGGGGGCCTGGTTGCGGTTTGAGAGTAACCTTCCTGCTGACATCCGTGAAATTGCCATACTGGTAGCCTCTAATCATTGGCGCTGTGAAATTGAATGGGAAGCACACAAAACAATTGCCTTGAAAGAAGGGGTCGATGCTAGCCTCATTGAAGCAATCGCCTCAGACACCGCGCCTGTTAATGCTTCGGAAAAAGAACGGATATCCATCAGTTTTTGCCGAGAATTGCTGCGGAGCAAATTTGTGTCTGATGCAACCTATGCTTCAGCCGTAGAGCAGTTCGGCTTGGATTGTACGGTGGAGCTAGTTGTCTTGGTTGGTTACTTCACTTCGCTTGCAATGATCTTGAATGTTTTTGAATCCGGGCCCGCTGATCCAAATCTCAAATTAGGTCTGTAACGTGGATCCTGTTTACGATGTCGTCGTCGTTGGCGCAGGTCACAACGGATTGACCTCAGCCTGCTACTTGGCGCGCGCCGGTTTAAAAGTGCTTGTTCTTGAGCAACGTGCAGTGGTTGGCGGGTTAAGTACAGACTACGAATTTTTTCCTGGCTATCACGCCTCAATTCCTAACTCACCGGGTTCTCTCGAACCGAAAGTAATTGCTGACCTAGAACTCAAGGAGTTTGGCTTAGAGTTTACTCGGCCGGATCCTTCCTTGGTTGTTCCTTTCAGGGATGGGCGTGCGATGGTTGCATGGCGTGACCCCGTTCAAACAGCGAAGGAAATAGCCAAGTTTTCTGAGG